>JACWAG010000041.1 GCA_014874425.1 Syntrophaceae bacterium
CTGTCTTCGTGATCGCCCCTGCGATTATAGTTGTTACCACTCTCCTGTCCTTTGCGATAATCCCGTTTGCGCCGGGGATAGAGATCGTAAATTTAAACATAGGATTGTTATTTTTTCTTGCGATGTCGTCTTTAAGTGTTTACAGCGTTGCCTTGGCGGGTTGGGCGTCGGACAACAAGTACTCCTTGCTGGGTGGTTTGAGAGCGGCGGCTCAGATGCTTGGTTACGAAGTGTTCATGGGATTATCGCTCGTTGGTGTTGTCATGCTCGCGGGGTCATTTAGTCTGCGTGAAATAGTGGAAGCCCAACGGAAGGTGTGGTTTGTCATCCCACAATTTCTGGGCTTCGTGATCTTTTTAATAGCAGGACTTGCAGAAACGAGACGAATACCTTTTGATCTTCCTGAGGCTGAGAATGAACTTGTAGCTGGTTATCATACCGAATATTCGGGCATGAAATTCGGGATGTTCTTCGTTGGCGAATATATCGGAGTCACGCTTATCAGCGCCTTAATCGCAACCTTGTTCTTCGGCGGTTGGCTGGGGCCTTTGCTCCCCCCGCTATTATGGATGATGATTAAAACTTTTTTCTTTATCTGCGGCTTCATATTGGTCCGGGCGTCTCTCCCCAGGCTCAGGTACGATCAGTTGCTTTCGTTCGGCTGGAAATTGATGCTTCCTTTGTCGCTTCTCAATATTGTAGTTACCGGCGCCATTATCCTGGTCGCAAGTTGACGAAAGATAAAAATGTTTAGTTTACTCAAGGGAATCTGGACAGTTTTCAAACACTCAATCAGGAAACGAGAAACCGTCCTTTATCCGGAAGAAAAGCCTCTTCGGTACCCTCGATGGAGGGGCAGGATTATATTGTCGCGCGACCCTGATGGGTCGGAGCGCTGCGTGGCGTGCTACCTATGTGCGGCGGCATGTCCGGTTGATTGCATTTCCCTACAAGCTACCCAGGATAAACAGGGGCGACGCTATCCCGAATTTTTCCGAATCAACTTTTCCCGTTGTATTTTTTGTGGCTTTTGTGAAGAAGCCTGCCCTACATATGCGATCCAGCTTACTAATGATTTTGAGATGGGCGAATATTATCGTCACAATTTTGTGTATGAGAAGGAGCATCTACTTATAAGCGGTCCAGGGAAATATCCTGACTACAATTTTTACAGAGTCGCGGGAATCTCTATTGGCGGAAAAAACAAGGGCGAATCGGAAAATGAAAAGCCCCCTGTGGATATTCATAGTCTCATGCCCTAAAAGACCCCTTTTTGAGGACAAATGTATGAATGGCGTTTTTTATCTATCTGCTGCAGTGGCTATTTTGGCTACCATGATGGTCGTTACTCGTCTTAATGCTGTTCACGCTCTTCTCTATCTAATAGTTTCTTTTTTTTCAGTCGCATTGATCTTCTTTACGCTTGGAGCGCCATTCGTGGCGGCCCTTGAGATAATCGTCTACGCGGGAGCAATCATGGTGCTTTTCGTGTTTGTAATCATGATGCTTAACCTTGGACCAAGTTCTAAAGAACAGGAGAGTGTTTGGCTAAAGCCCAACGCGTGGATTGGACCGTCTCTGCTTGCAGGAATTCTTATTTTAGAACTAATATATCTGATGGTTTTGACAGGGGGCCCGACAACTTCTCCCACAGTGGAAATTACTCCCAAACAGGTTGGGATAGCGCTTTTTGGTCCTTATGCTATTGGTGTTGAACTGGCGTCCATGCTGCTGCTGGCGGGTTTGGTTGGCGCTTATCACCTCGGCGCTAGGCGGCCACGAGGCCTATCTTCAAGAACAGGGGATAAATCATGACAGCGGCTGTCCCAATCGAACATGTGCTGATTGTGGCCGCTGTTCTTTTCGGGTTGGGTCTTATAGGGGTGCTTATTCGTAGAAACCTTATTTTCATGCTTATGTCTGTCGAAATAATGCTAAATGCTTCAGGTCTGGCCTTTGTTGCGGCTGGATCAAAATGGGGACAGACCGATGGTCAGGTAATGTTTGTCTTCATTCTTTCGATGGCGGCGGCGGAAGTTGCCGTAGGACTGGCGCTGGCAATTCAGTTTTATCACCAATTTAAAACACTGGACACAGACGAAGCAAGAAAGGCCCGAGGCTAGCATGCTTGATCTGTTATGGATCGTTCCGGCATTTCCAATTTTAGGTTTCTTAACCTTGGTCCTGACTGGGTCAAGGTTGTCTCACAAGGGACAATCCTTGGTAGGGGTCGGGTCTGTTGGGGCCTCGGCAGCTTTAAGTTTAGCCATAGCCATCAGTTTCATTACCGCCCCACCTACTGATTACGATTACGGTGAAACTCTCTGGAACTGGATCACTATTGGTAATTTTTCGCCGACAATTGGACTTCATTTGGACGCTCTTTCGATCTGCATGATGCTTGTGGTTACTGTGGTTGGGTTTTTGATTCACTTATATTCTGTGGGATATATGGCCGGCGATGATGGATTTAGACGTTTCTTCGCATATATGAATCTTTTTATAGCCTCGATGCTCACGCTCGTGCTTGCGGACAATCTGCTAATGCTTTACCTGGGTTGGGAAGGCGTTGGGCTATGCAGCTTTTTGTTAATAGGTTTCTGGTACAAAGAACCCGAAAATGTAAAAGCCGCCACCAAAGCGTTCGTGATAACACGTATTGGCGATACTTCAATGGTGATCGGTTTGTTCCTTTTGTTCAACTCACTGGGGACATTGCAAATACAGGAGTTGACAGTTCGCGCCACCCAACAATGGGCCGTCGGATCGACGATGCCAGTACTTGCCGCAGCGTTACTTTTAGGC
>JACWAG010000042.1 GCA_014874425.1 Syntrophaceae bacterium
CGTCGGTATGGATATAATGGTTGGTTTTCCTGGGGAGACAGACGAATCCTTCGAGAAAACGGAGGAATTCATCAAGAAATCAGGCTGCAATTATCTGCACGTGTTTCCGTTTTCGCCCAGAAAAGGAACGGTGGCACAGGGATTGCCCAATCGGGTCCCTAAACAGGTAGCTCGTTCAAGAGTTAGAATCCTTCGTAATTTATCGACCGAGTTACGGTCAACCTTCTTTAGCAAATTTGTAGACCGGAATCTCGAGGCCTTAATTGAATCGATCGAGACAAATCCTGGTGGACGGGGCAAAGGACTAACGGATAATTACATCCCAGTTCATATTAGAGGTTTGGAAAATGGTGTAATTAGAAAGATCGTTCCTGTTAAAGTTGATAAGGTTACCCAAAGAGAAGTTTTGGGGACTACCTGCGATAAAGACAGGAACTAAAATAGGTGTTGCTTTGAAATGCCTGATTGGAGAAATTCTCTACACACAATTTTTATTTAAGCAAACTACCCGGAGCTGTTCCGTTTTCTCGTTAATTGGATCAGCTCCCTGGCTTTTGTCAGATGTTCCTTAACTTTTTCCAAATCTTCAGGTTTAGCGTCCTGAAAATAGTTGAAAATCGCTTCGCAAGCAAGGTAGGTGTGAGAAATGGACTGCCTTATCAATTCATGGAATTGTTCGTACTTTACAGGTGGAATGATGGAAAAGACCTTTGAATCCAAAATCCGAAGGTCTCGTTTCAGAGATTCCAGTTTAAGGCCTAAATCCTGAGGCATCACCGGTGTGTTCACTTCAGAAGGATCATAATCCGCCATGTTAAGACTAGGCGCCCTAGCCATAAGGATAGAAAGTTCTTCGAGCACAGGCGCTGTTTCTGAAAGATATAACCTAATGTCATTTTCCTTGACGGCCTGTTCATCAAGAGGCGAAAGTATTTGCTCTTTGGGCGGAGCGCTGACTTCAACCTGACCTTCAGGAGCGACAGTTCCGACATCCTGAGTTTCTTTGACAGGCTGTTCTTCTTTCTTTGGGGCGGGAGTAAGCCCTTCCTCGGGTGGCTGCGCCATGTTTTGAACCCCTGTAGTGGAAGTCTCCTGGGGTTGAGTCTCCTTTGTCTCAGGGGTCTCCGACTGGGCGATTTTAACGGCAGGTTCCGGTTTTGGTTCTTCAAAAGGTAACTGATCCGCCTCTTTTCTTGCCTGTAAGATAACCCAATCTTCAGGGGCCAAAGATTCGTGATCCTGAAGGACCTCAACCGGGGTTACAGCCTGTTCACTTTTTGAGATTTCCAGTTCCTTAACTTTTGGAATGCTTAGAGACTGTCGTTTGGCAAAGACCTCCTTCGTCGGCTCAGGGAGCGCTTCCGTGATATTTATGGGAGATAGGGGAGGTCCAAACAGATGGCTCTCCCGTTCAATTCCATCCCTTACGTTCTGTTCAATATCTTCCTTCTCAATTGCTGCGGGTGATTGTCGATCACCATGATCAAAAGGTAAGTGCGTGACGGCTTCTTGAGGCTCGGCCTCAACCGGTTGCAGCGGGGTCTCGACAGGCTGTTCAGGCGCATGTTTCTCTGTAGTTTGCTCCGGCAATGGCGCAGGTGGTTGAACTTCTGGCTTAGGCTCGGGTTCAGAGTCCAAGGACGGGGCAGGAACAGGCTCCATTCTGGTTTCATGTTCAGGATTAGGCTGGGGGGCGATGGCCTCGGGGGGCACACTGGCCGGTGGCTTTGTTTTAATGTCTCCGATTATCCGATTCATTTTTATTTCAGGGATTAGGACCTTGTATCCGGATGGACCCACTGGAGCGTAAGTTTCGGAGCTTTGTCTAGAAGGCGCGTTTGAAGGGCTGGAATGGAACGGGTTGTTCGAAGATTGACCAAAACACAGGGAATTGAGGGTTAAAACCAACAATGCCGCCATTATTGATGCAATTGGTTTAATGGCCTGCAAAAGTCTCATGCATGAACTATCAGGCGCGATCCGTAGCGCCAATCAAATACCATTAAGTTATCAAACGGTAATTAACATCTTCTCAACAGTAAACACACTATTATATTAACTTGTTGATTACTATTAGTCAAGTTTGTCATTAATTTCAGAAGTGTCGTCGGTCAACAAAGGCCCCAACCCAACTGACCTTATTCTATCCAGGACCCCATTTATGAAAGCCCCGGAATTCTCAACTCCGTATTTCTTGCCTATCTCTATGGCCTCATTCAGTATAACTGCGGTAGGGGTTTCTGGAAATTTAGACATCTCCGCTATTGCCATTCTCAGAATATTGCGGTCAACCTGGTTTATGCGGTGAAGCTTCCAGTTTTCAGAAAATTCAGAGATCAATTGATCAATGGCGTTCTTGTGGTTAGTGACCGCTGTTATCAGAGCGCCAGCGAAATCAATGGCGATCCTTTCCATCTGGACGACTTTTTCCGGGTCTGAGCTAAAATGGCTTTCCAAAAACTTTAGAGTTTTCACCGGAGACTGATTCAGCGTTTCGGCCGCGAATAAGACTTGTAATGCGAATTCGCGTGTTTTTCGTCTGGAGGGCACTTTTAAACAAACATTCTCAAAGAATTAGAATTGGGGATAATCTGGACTCTTTGGCTCAGAATTATATAGATTTTAACAGGCCTGCCATTTCAATAGCCGACATAGCGGCCTCTGCACCCTTATTCCCGGCCTTTGATCCGGCTCTCTCTATTGCCTGTTCCAATGTGTCAGTAGTCAGTACCCCGAAACTAATGGGAATACTCGATGACAAGGCTGTCTGGGCCACACCTTTGGCGACCTCTGACGCTATATAATCAAAGTGAGGGGTGGAACCTCTTATGACTGCCCCCAAAGCAATCGCCATGTCATATCTTTTCGATTGCGCGGCAGCGTTGACAGCTTGGGGGATTTCGAAAGCGCCAGGGACCCTCACAATCGTTATATCGTCAGAAGCCATACCATGTCGAACTAAAGCGTCAACTGCTCCATCGATAAGTCTCGCCACTATAAAATCATTGAACCTACTAGCGACCAGCACAGCTTTAAGACCAGAGGCGTCATACACGCCTTCTATCATTTTAGTCATTAAGCCTCCAGAACATGACTATTGGGGCGGCCACATCCGTTATCTCGGGGACGTGGCCATGTTCTTCAACAGGAAGACAACTCGTAGAGATGCCCCATTTTTTCCTTTTTTGTTTTCAGATATCTCAAGTTGGTTGAACACGGTTCCACAACAATAGGGACCTGCTCGACAACCTCGAGGCCATAACCTTCCAGGCCCACTATCTTCGTCGGATTGTTGGTCATTAAACGCATCTTTTTGACACCAAGGTCAGCCAACATCTGCGCGCCCAAACCGTAGTCCCTAAGGTCCGGTTTGAAACCAAGCCTCAGGTTGGCCTCAACCGTATCACAGCCTTGATCCTGAAGAGCGTATGCCTTGATTTTATTCAACAACCCTATGCCACGGCCTTCCTGCTGCATATATAAGATGACGCCTTTACCGGCAGCTTCAACCATATGCATGGCCTTTTCCAACTGGTTGCCGCAATCACATCTTCGGGAGCCAAAGACATCACCTGTCAGACATTCCGAGTGAACCCTTACCAGGATGGGCTCTTCAGGGCTAACCTCGCCCTTAACCAAAGCTACGTGATTATGATTGTCAACATCGTTCTCATAAACAATTAACCTGAAATCACCGCCGAATTCAGTGGGCAGGACGGTTTCAGCGCCTCTTCGGACGAGTTTCTCAGTTCTCATCCTGTACTGGATGAGGTCCTTTATGGTGCAAATCTTGAGATCGTGACGCTCAGCCATGACCATCAGGTCCGGCAGTCGCGCCATTGTTCCATCTTCGTTCAAGACCTCGCATATTACACCGGCAGGGGCCAATCCAGCCAATCTGGACAGGTCCACACTTCCTTCAGTCTGGCCGGCCCTTACCAGCACGCCGCCATTTTGAGCCCTGAGTGGGAAAACATGGCCGGGTGATACTATATCACTGGGGACAGCGCTCTCATCCACGGCTGTAAGTATAGTAACAGCCCGATCAAAAGCCGATATCCCTGTGGTAACTCCTCGGGTCGCTTCAATCGAGACAGTAAAATTCGTTCCAAATGGGGATTTATTGTTCGTCACCATCATCGGAAGATCTAAGGATTCGATTTTCTCTCTGGTCATCGACAGACAAAGAAGTCCCCGTCCGTACTTGGTCATGAAATTAATAGCTTCTGGAGTCACTTTCTCCGCAGCCATAGTAAGATCGCCCTCGTTTTCACGGTCTTCGTCATCAACAAGAATTACCATTCTTCCTTGTTTTATCTCTTCAACAGCCTCTTCTACACCTACAAGCACGCCCATTCAGGCATCCTCCCTACATGAATCCGTATTTTTGCAAAGTCTGTTCATCGAGCCCAGGCTTGCTTGACCAAACACCTACAAATTTTTCTACGTATTTCCCTATCATATCAAACTCAATATTGACACTATCATTGATCTTTTTATCGGTCAACCCCGTCAATGTTGAGGTATGTGGGATGATCATGACCCAAAATCTTTCCCTATCAACCCTGTTAACCGTCAAACTGATCCCATCTATGGCCACACTGCCCTTTTCCACAAGATAACGTGACGAGTCAACATCAAAACCCATGAGAAATCCCACGCCTATTTTACGCTTCTCAATAAGCCTCCCGATGCAATCCACATGTCCGGATACAATATGGCCACCAAACCGAGAATCCGCCTTCATGGCCTTTTCAAGATTCACACCGGCGCCGGATTTGGCTTTTCCAAGCGTCGTGACATTCACGGTTTCCGGCGAAACATCCATACTAAACTGGCCCGTCCCAGGTAATACAACTGTCGCTGTGAGACACACCCCATCCACACAGATTGAATCGCCTTCCTTTACGTCAGTCAAGTCCATGTCTGAATTTATGATTAATCGAACAAAACCTTGTGATGGTTCGATCGATTTTATGACTCCCCTACTTTCCACTATTCCTGTGAACATTCCAAATTCCCGTATGCCGTGGTCATATCAGTGACCGTCTTCAGTTTTTTTCACGAAGTTTAACAGATGTCTATTATACACCCTACCCATAGACGACAAGATACTATTCTTAACACTCGGGACTTCTTTCTCGATGTTTGTCAATAATTGCTTTACCCATAGTCTCTTGGAATCAACCGTCCTTTGGAATATGCACCCGCAGTCCACAACAGGCAATCCCATTTCTTCGGCCATCCTGGCGGTATTTTCTTCGCGAACGTAAACCAGGGGCCTTATTATCATATTCTTCCCGTCGTCCGCCGCCAGTTTAGGGCTCATTCCCTTTATAGACCCATTGAAAAATAAATTTAATAACTGGGTCTCTACGAAGTCATCCAAATGATGTCCTAAAGCAATTTTGTTCCATCCTTCACTGGAAGCGAACGAATAGAGGATACCCCGTCGGATTCGTGAACAAAATGAGCATGGGTTGGTTCCCTTCGTAAGATGCTTTGACACTATAGACGAAATATCACAGAAAATGAATTTGTAGGGAATTCCGTCAGAATCGAGGCGATCAGCCATTTTCTTCAGATATGCGGTATTAGGGTCCGGAGCAATTGTAACTGCTCGGATTTCATAATGAATCGGCGCTCGTTTCTCCAGCGCCAGCAGAGAATACAATAGGGACCATGAGTCTTTTCCGCCGGACAGAGCAACCAGAATTCGATCATTGTCTTCGACTAAAGAAAAATCACCTATTGCCTTTCCGACCAACTTTATTATCCGTTTGCTTGTCGAGATCTTAGACGTCATTTTTATACTTTTCTTATACCAACTTCCAACATCCGGACCAATATTTTGCACAACCCTTCAAAGTTGCGGGATTCTGGTCTGAAGACCATACTTTTGCATGTTTGTTTCAAATTAATTACAAAAATCCGCCACTCGCTCTTGATAAAATCGTCACATAGAATAGATTGTATTGTTACGAACTTCAATCAGAGGACAATGAAGAGAACACTCAGTGTAACTTCAGTCATCGCTTTGTAAAAATTCGTTGATAACATTTCGATAGCATATTCAGGGAGATAATGATTGATTTTTCTAAATAACGTGGCCAAGTATTACCAGGGCAAAGCGCTTTTTGAACAGATTAATCTTAATGTGCATCGTGGAGATCGAGTTGGAATTGTCGGCCCTAATGGGGCCGGGAAATCGACTCTGTTGGGCATGATGGAAGGAGTTATAGAACCTGACAAAGGTGAGGTGACTGTTGAAAAGAAAATTACCATAGGGGTCCTGCATCAGGAAATTCTCCACGGAAACGACGGTCCTATCCTTGAAGAGGTTATGAACGTTTCTGATCGACTGAGGCAGATAAAGACTAGATTGCGTGAACTTGAACACGCTATGGGAACAGCGGCCGCAGGTTCAGAGGATGCAGCCGAATTTCTGGAAGAGCATGGGCATATTCTCAGCGAATTTGAGCAATTGGGTGGCTATTCCCTAGAGGCAAGAGCAACAAAGACATTGCAGGGTTTGGGCTTCTCAGCGGATGATTGGAACCGACGCTGGAGTGAATTTTCCGGAGGATGGCGGATGCGCGTAGCGTTAGCCAAAATCCTGCTGTCTGAACCTGACGCCCTCTTACTTGATGAACCGACCAACCATCTCGATCTGGAGAGCCTGTTATGGGTCGAACGCTATCTCGCGGACTTTAGGGGCGCTCTGGTTATTGTGTCTCATGACAGGGCCTTTTTGAACAAACTCGTGACCCGAATTGTGGAGGTCGCAGCGGGTAGAGTCACTACTTGCACAGGAAATTTTGATGATCACGAAAGATCAAAAGAAACTCAGCAGGAGATCTTGGTTGCGGCTTACAAAAATCAGCAGGAAAAAATTAAGAGAATCCAAAAGTTCATAGACCAGAACCGTGTTAAGGCGAGGACGGCCAGCCGCGCTCAAAGCAGATTGAAGATGCTCGACAAGATCGAAAAGATCGACATTCCAAACAGAACGAAAAAAGTCAAATTTACGTTTCCACAACCACAACCGTCAGGGAGAAGAGTTCTCGAAATTTCGAATCTTGTTAAAAAGTACGGTTCCAAAACCGTATACGATGGGTTTGATTTTAAGGTTGATAAAGGTGAGAAAATAGGACTTGTAGGACCCAATGGGGCCGGTAAGTCGACTTTACTGAAAATAATGGCGGGCGTTTTGTCGCCTGATGATGGATTGGTTAATTATGGCCACAACGTTAAAGTGGGGTATTTCGCTCAGCACCAATCTGAAAGTCTGAACTCAGAGCTTACGGTCCTTCAGGAAGCTCAGTCGGCAGCGCCCAGCATTACTGAGCAAGAAGTTAGAAACATCTTGGGCGCGTTTTTGTTTTCCGGGGATGACGTTTTTAAAAAGGTCAAAGTCCTTTCAGGCGGTGAAAAAAGTCGTCTGGCTTTAACGAAAATCCTGCTTTCACCACCAAACTTTTTGCTCATGGACGAGCCTACGAACCATCTTGACATCCCTTCATGCGAGGTCCTTGAGGAGAGTTTAAAAAAGTTCACCGGGACCATAGTGTTGATCACTCATGACAGAAGACTCATGAATGGGGTTTGCACTGGCATTCTCGAAATTCATGACAGCACGGGGGACTTTTATCCTGGAAACTACGATGATTACCAGTTCAAAAAGGACCTAATGAGCAAAGACATCCAAAGTAATTCTACTGAGGTTCAACCAGTACGTCCCGTTGCCCAGGCAAGCCCAATTAATTTTGGCAATAAGGATCAGCGAAAAGATAAAAAGAGAAAGGACGCTCAAGCACGTCAGGTATTATCGAAAAAAATGGCCCCAGTCAAAGAACAGATCACGCGTATAGAAATTGAATTGGGGAAGAAGGAACTCAGGCGGAAGGAGATTCAGGATTTTATCGCAGACCCCAAAATTTACGAGGACAAAGAAGCATTGATGTCGCTATTAACCGAAGAACCAGCCATCTGTAAGGAGATCTCCGCTCTAGAGGAGAAATGGGAGACGCTTCACACTGAACTCGAAACGCTCGAAGCAGAATCCATCTGAGGTTTCTGAGGTCTGGGTATAAATTGTTACAGCCCCCAGTTTGTTACGCTGAGCGTTTAATATAGGGTACAGAATGCTATCTTTATAGACTACCAATCCATTAACGGGTCTGTTTTTTTAGCTCATCCACAACACGGTGGACATCGGCTAGACATCATTTTCCTGACGGGTTATTGGTGGCGCAATGACATCCCCCAATCTTCTTTTCGAACATGATTTTTTCCATGATCAATGATTTGCCATTAGTCATGAAATCTTGCTCCAGATTATTCCTAGTGTAACCAAAACAGTAGCAGATAAGTTGATTGTCATCATGATCGTTTGGGTTCTTTGAACCGAGCGCCATTCTAATCTTTCCTCCTAAATAAG
>JACWAG010000319.1 GCA_014874425.1 Syntrophaceae bacterium
ATCTAAATGTGTGTCTTATGCCCGGAGACCAGAGCCTAACCTTCAGCAATGACACTAATGGGCTAGATCAATTAACAGAGCGTCTTAGTGCCGAGGTTTCTCCGGTAATCGTCATGGAAGCCACAAGGTTATACGTTTTAGGTTAATAAACTTGCCTGGTAGTGTTGTGAGACACGCTGGCGGTTTGATTATCAGACTCTGTGGCGCAAATCTTTCAAACTATATATTTATCGAGATAAGAAGGAGGCTGTTGGAGCTTTGCGAAACGGGTTAACCAGCAACTTTGTCGAACGACAAAAGAGTCTTATAAAAGGAGGCCAAAAAGGGCGTCATGGGATAGTGCGCTCAAAAACAGGGTTTAAATGGCCATAAAATGTGGGACTCCTCAAGAAGTTTGATACAGGGCCTATAGACCCAGCTAAAAACCGAAGCTAGTCACCAAAACCGGCCCAAAAAGACCGATAAACACTTCAGATCTAAATCACGTGGTGGATTTTGGGATCCTTCTTGCTTCGCTTTTCATTCTTCACGCTGTATTATTGACTGGGGGAAGGGCGGTGAGTTACGCTGAGACTATTGGTAATAATGGCTTTTTTATCAACGTGACGACGGTCTTGCCGTTCTACCCCCCGTGTGGGACCAATCGGAGGCTCTTTTGGTCGGGGGGCACGGTGCCGTGAGCCGAGGAGGGGAAGCTCGCCCTTGATCTACCCCTTTACAAGCGTGTAGGCGTAGCGGTAGCCTTTTCTAAGGATGACAAAAAGGTGCTGAGTCATGCCCTCCCCATGGCTCTTCAGAGCAATGCGGTACTCTACCTTTTTCACGTGGTGGAGGGCGCAGGCGGGGTTCTCTATGGTTCGGACGCCTATGACGCAGAGGCGAGAGATGATGAGGAATACCTCAAGGAACTGGCCAGCACTCTCGGTCAAAGAGGGGTGGTAGTTGAGACGTACCTAGGTTTTGGAGATGTTGTAAATGAGCTCACGCGCATGGCGCAAGAACAAAAGATCGATATTCTGGTCCTGGGAGGGCATGGACACCGAGGGATTAGTGACATCCTTTTCGGAAGCACCATCAGTCCGATCAGACATGGGCTGAAAATACCTGTGCTAGTTGTGAGATAAAGGTGTGAAAGATTAGTGGTCTAGAAAAGAAGATGGTGGCTTAAGTGCATAAGCTGCTCTAAACTAATCAGGACAATAGGAGCGGTGCTCCAAACAATTTGAGGGTAAATGCTCATTTCCCTTGTGTAAACCACGTATCTTGTCAGATTTTTCACACTATACCGCAACGCTACCAAATGAGCGCTTGTTTTTCCCGGCGTTGTCTTGTTTAACCACTCGTGCTAAGCTTCTTGGCCCAGCAGTAATTGATTCGGCATACTCAACGGGAAAAAGGCAGAAAGAAACGAGCATGGCCAAAAAACGAAAAATTTGGGTCTGGATGCCCTCAAAACCAAAGCAGCCAAAGCCTGCCGTCCCTGATCATTTAAGAGAAGCTGTCACTTCAAAAGCCAATGAGCTTGTCCAAAATCATCTCAAGCCGGACCACATCAAAGGTCCGCCCACGAACCCGGAAATGAATTATATCGTTGATATATGGACTAGATGGTACAGGAGCTACTTCTACTTTTGCGCCACTTACGCCTCCCCCAGCCCTAATGCCCTATCTCCCACATTTGAAATTCGGTTCGCTAGAATGGCATACCTGGGAAACGAAAGGTTCAATCTTGCATACATGCGTTATACTGGGAATTGGAATGAGATCTACCACAACCTCTCCGTTGAAGAATGCCTGACAGCCATCCGGGACGAACCACATTTCTTGCCTTAGGTAACGAATGGGACCAACGGCGCTCCGTGACGACTACTACGAAGCTTTCCATGAGGATGAATAGGCGCCCGATCGAGTCTGTGCCTCATATTGCACTCTATGTCCGAGCAGAGAGTTTCCGTCATTTCGACCAACTACCCCCTACCCCGCACTAGTTGTCGTGTGTTACTTGCTCGGTAAAGCCTCCGTCAACAATGTTATTGTCGTTGGCTATGACCCAATCGAATATCTCGGCCTCATTTATTCTAACTTTAGCGCCTTTCTGGAGATCTTTGCGTAAGATGGGCGCATTTTCCAGGAAGCCAACGAGCGATTGGCCTCGCCATGCGTCTAACGATACCCACATCCACTCGTATTGACCATCATAAGCCGGAAATCCAACCTTTACCGCATGCACGTTATCGTTCTTCAAATCAGAATCCTGAAAGCTTTTCCTGAAAATGTCGAGATTGCTTCGCGCCTTCCGGTGAGCTTCCATTATTCTCTGTCTCAATTCAATCAATTCGGGGTCGAGAATTCCAGATTGGGTCGCCTCTGACTGCTGGCTTTTATGGTCTTTCTCCTGACGCTCACGACCCTGACCACCAAGTCGATTAAACAACTTCAGCGCATCACACAGAGCGTCTTCACTTTCCGGCTTTTTCCCTTTTGTGTAGGGGGCTATATGCAAACTCCCAGCGGGAAAGTGACCTTCCGAATCTGATTTACGGTATTCAAAAACACATGACACGGGAGAATCATGCAAGTTTATGGGTTGTGATATGAGAGAAGAGTGACTTCTCAGATGTATCAGGGTTTCACATACGTTCAATACCAGTTTGGCCGCTGCCGCTCCAAAATCCCTGGGGACTCCCTCGAGTTCCACATCCGGCAATCCAAATTTTTGCATCCCGTGACTGTGAGCCCATACAGCGCCATCTTCGTCCAGCAACTCTATTAGAGTGTTCGACTGGGCTAGTTGGGAGTCATCATTATATAGGTCCCTCTGCCAGGCCCTCCGCCCCCACAAGACATGCGAAACGGCGTCCTGTATTACTCC
>JACWAG010000320.1 GCA_014874425.1 Syntrophaceae bacterium
CTTTTCCCCTCGAGAACGCCCTGGCAGGCATACCGGGGCTCACATATACCCGATCGCTTTCTAGAAATGGATTTTCTCAGATTGTCGCAACCTTTCGTGACGACGTGAGCGTCTATTTTGCTCGGCAGCAAGTGAATGAGCGACTTGTTGAAGCTCGAAAGAACCTTCCGCCTGGGGTCGATCCCAAGATGGGCGCAATCACAACTGGGCTTGGCGAAGTATATGTATGGGCAGTTAGCTATAAATATCCTGATGGAAATGTGGTAAAAATCGATGATGGTTCTCCCGGCTGGCAGAGCGATGGATCATATTTGACCCCCGAAGGCCAGAGACTCATAACCGACTTACAGCAAACGGCTTACCTTAGAACGGTTGAAGACTGGATCATTCGCCCTCAACTAAAGGGTTTGGAAGGATTGGCTGATGTAGACGCAATTGGCGGTTATGTAAAAAAATATCACATTCAACCAGACCCAATGAAGCTCTTTTCATTCGGGCTAACCTTTCAAGGTTTGATTGAGGCCGTAAAGCGAAACAATACCAGTATGGGCGCGGGATATGTTGAATATCAAGGCGAAGCGTACGTGGTGAGATCAGATGGCCGAATACAAGACGAAGCTCAAATTGCTGATATAATTGTAGACACCCGCTCAGGCATGCCGATCCATGTTCACGATGTCGCGACCGTTGAAATAGGAAAGGAGTTGAGGACCGGCAGCGCCAGTCTGAACGCAAAAGAAGCGGTAATCGGCACGGCCTGGATGTTGATAGGAGCAAATAGTCGAACAGTAGCCACATCCGTCGCTGAAAAATTGGACCAGATCAACAAAACTCTTCCTCAAGACATTCGGGCGATTCCGCTCCTTAGCAGAACCAAGTTGGTAGATTCAACAATTGCTACCGTTCGCTGCAACCTTGCTGAGGGATCAATTCTGGTCATAGTGATCCTGTTCGTTCTCTTGGGCAACATTAGGGCTGCGATAATTACGGCTTTGGCGATCCCTCTTTCCATGCTTATGGCGTTTACCGGTATGGTACAGTTAACCATAAGCGGAAATCTTATGAGTTTGGGGGCCATAGACTTCGGCTTGATCGTTGATGGAGCAGTGATCATAGTGGAAAACTGCCTACGGCGTTTGGGAGAAAAGCAACATAATCTTGGTAGATTACTGTCTGTCCCTGAGCGTCTTAACGAGGTCATGAGCGCCAGTAAAGAAATGATTAAACCCTCTGCCTTCGGCCAAGCTATAATTGTTACCGTGTACATCCCGATCCTGTCACTAACAGGAATTGAGGGGAAGATGTTTCACCCTATGGCTGTAACCGTGATTCTAGCCCTGATCTCGGCCTTCGTGATATCTTTGACCGTTGTCCCGGCCATGGTAGCCATCTTCATCTCTGGCAAGGTAAAAGAAGATAAAAACACTCTCATCAAAATGGCTGAACGTGTTTATGAACCCACCCTCAAGTTTGCTTTGCGTCATAAGGTATTAATAGTGACTGGAGGAATTGTCTGTTTCGTGTTCTCCCTCCTGCTCTTTAGTCGTCTTGGACAAGAGTTTATACCAACGCTCGATGAAAAAGATATCGTGGTTCAGCCTATGAGAGTGCCTAGCACAAGCTTGACACAATCAACAGAAATGCAGTTCAAGGTAGAAAGGGCCCTCTTGCAATTTCCGGAAGTCTCTTTAGTTTACTCCAAGACAGGGACAGCAGAGATGGCTTCAGATCCAATGCCACCCAATGTTTCAGACACATTTGTCATCTTAAAACCGCAAGGACTGTGGCCAAATCCGAGCGAGCCGAAAATAAGTCTTATAGATCGCATGGAGACCGCTTTAAAAAAGCTACCCGGCGCAAAATACGAGTTTACTCAGCCGATTCAGATGCGCTTCAATGAACTGATTGCTGGGGTCCGTAGCGATCTGGCCATCAAGGTTTACGGAGACAACTTCGATGAAATGGCAAAAACAGCTCAGTCTGTCGCTCAAATTATCCGAACAATTCCCGGATCAGCTGACGTTAAAGTAGAACAAACAACCGGCTTACCCACAGTAGATATAGTTTTTGATAGATCCGTTATCTCCAGATATGGTCTAAATATGGCTGATGTTCAGGAAATTCCGAGAATTGGCGTCGGCGGAGGAGTAGCAGGTATGGTTTTCGAAGGTGATCGACGATTTGACATAGTGGTAAGGCTATCCGAAAATCTGAGAAATGATTTATCCGTCTTGAAGGACCTTCCAGTACCTTTACCTTTGCAAGGAAATACATCACAAAATTCAAAAAACAACTCTGCTGAAAATCTTATGAACATGACATCCAAACGTAACTTTCTGCCTCTCAAGGAAATCGCTAGTGTCGAGGTTAAAGAAGGCATAAACCAGGTCAGTCGCGAGAACGGCAAGCGTAGAATCGTGGTCCAGGCAAACGTAAGATGTCGAGATTTGGGGTCCTTCGTAGGAGAGGCCCAGCAGCGCATCAGGGAACAGGCTAAGATACCAGCAGGACAATGGCTGGATTGGGGTGGGCAGTTCGAAAACCTTCTTGAAGCTAGAAAACGTCTGAGTATAGTAACACCTGTATGTCTTTTCCTAATATTCCTGATCCTGTTCAGTGCCTTCAATTCAGTGAAATATGCAATGCTCGTGTTCACAGGTGTTCCTTTGGGATTGACGGGCGGCGTATTGTTGTTGTGGTTACGAGGAATGCCATTTTCAATATCAGCGGCAGTCGGTTTCATAGCCTTGGCGGGTGTGGCCGTGCTTAACGGATTGGTTATGGTAACAATGATCAATCAGTTGTGCAAAGAAGGCTCCCCAACTTATGACGCCATTGTTGAAGGATCTCTCAGGCGGCTTAGACCAGTCCTTATGACAGCTCTTGTCGCATCTTTGGGCTTCGTGCCCATGGCCATATCGACTGGAACGGGGGCAGAGGTGCAAAGACCACTAGCTACGGTAGTGGTCGGGGGACTGATTTCCAGCACGGTTCTCACGCTGTTGGTATTGCCAGCCCTTTACAGGATCTTTGAACCGGACCAGAATGGTTTGCTTTAATAGTGCCATTGACAATTAACAAATGAAACACGCTGGCCCATCTTGACCCAAGGCGCTGATTTCAGTATGATCCTTAATGTTTTTGAAAGCCTTTATCCCAGTCGAAAACGAGCCGCAAGGACATGTCACTAAAAAAATTGATCTTCATAGTTTTGGTAGCTCTGGTGTCCGCGCCACTTGTGGGGGTTGAGTGTCTAAACGCCCAGTATCCTGCCGCGCCTCAGCAAGGACCACCTATGGGATATCCTCCTCAACAACCACCGCAGGCTTATCAGCAACAACAGCAGCCCTTGGAATACGCGTTCCGTCCTGACCTGACAAATCCTGAATATGGTACGTGTCTGGATCTCGAAAAACGATGGAAGGGGCTCTACCAGATGTACTATTCGGCCTACAACCAGGCGCGTATGATGAACCCTAGTGATCCGCAATATGCGCAGATGGCCGCTTACGTTAACAGTATGAAGGCGCAAATGGACGCTGCATGGGGGGATTTCAGCGGACGGTGCGTTTACTTTCCCAAACATTGGTAAGAGGATGTCTGAAATAATAGAAAGACCTTTAGATTCGGTTGTTGTCAGCCCATCTTCGAATGAAGGGGTTCAAAATGGCAATCAATTTTCTCTTAATCGAATCTTAAATTCCATCCTTGTTTTCTCTCTAGCAGGTGTCCTGTTTTACGCGATTGCTACATTCTCTTCTGATTACCGGCGAATATTCCACGCTATAGCGCTGTTTCCGATTGCAGATCTAGGCATCGTCCTGTCACTGGTCACTGTTGGGTGGCTCATAAGAGGCTGGAGATTTCACTATTACCTGGTGAACATTGGGGAAAGAGTCCCTTTTGTTTACTCGACCATGGCATTTCTCTCCGGTTTTGCTCTGACAGGGACCCCTGGGAAAGTCGGCGAGGCCATGAAAGGTGTTTTCCTCAAAAGAGATTATGGGGTCTCAGTAACGCGTGTCGTAGGTGTTGTGGTCGTAGAGCGTTTAATGGATCTCTTTGGAGTGCTGATACTCGGATCTTTTTCATTACTGTTTTTCCCAGGCTGGAGAAACATGTTTCTAGCGCTTGCGGGTGTAGTCGTAGCAGGCGGAATCTTCCTATGTATGGAGAAGATCTATCGCCCGATTCTTGAGGCGATGTCCCGATTACCGTTTGTTTCGTGGGTAGCCGTAAAGACACTTCGGATATTACTGTCCGGTAAAGACCTGATGAAGCCGCGTATCTTTGTAGTTGGGCTGGTCGTCTCCGTCATTGCGTGGGCAATGGAAGCGATTTCACTATTTATTGTGATGAAGGGTTTCGGGTTGCAGGGAACATTAACTGAGGCAAATTTCGTTTATTGCTTTTCCACTATTTTGGGGGCTTTGTCCATGCTTCCCGGAGGCATTGGAGGGACAGAAGCAAGCATGATCGGTCTTTTCTCATATCTTGGAATATCTTATTCGGACGGTTTGCCTGCTGTAATCCTAATTCGCTTATGCACTTTGTGGTACGCTATTTTCGCGGGGATGGCGCTCAGCTTCTATTTGCTTACATCGAAAAGGCGCTGTAAAGTCATGTAATCGTCCAGTATAGTGAACTAACTAAACATGGATTCAAAGTTTTCATATATTGACTAGCCCTCTTAAATTCTGGTAAAGTCCCTTTGTGATCGAAGTGAACGACCGTTCATCATGATTACAATGCGGAACAATTGCGGGACAAAACACAATTACAGTTGAGGCGTTTCGTCCGGAACTCGAACTAATCCCAACCCCCCCTTCTGTCCGGGTGGGCAATTCAGTTTTCTAGGAGCGGACCAAATATGAGTGACGAATATGATGTGGAGTTAACTGAAGAGCATATAATGCTTCGCGATATGGTGCGAAAGTTCGCGACCAACGAGATATCGCCGGTTGTGGACCAGGACGAAAACGATCATCGGTTCCAGCGGGAATTGGTTACAAAAATGGGAGAGCTTGGTCTTTTTGGTTGCCCGGTACCAGAAGAGTATGGTGGCAACGGAATGGGCTATCTCGCTCACGCTATAGTTACCGAAGAAATCGGGAGAGCTTCGGGTTCACTGAGAGTCGCATTCAACATGCAAACCATGGGAACAGCGATGTCCATTCTGAAATGGGGAAGCGAGGAGCTTAAAAAGAAATACATCCCTGCCCTCATGTCGGCTGAAATCCTTGGCTGCTTTGGGATCACGGAACCTGACGCAGGATCTGATACAGCGGCGATGGCTTCCACTGCGGTGCGCGACGGGAACGAGTATGTTTTAAACGGCCGAAAAATGTGGATAACCTGGTGTCCTGTCGCAGATATGGCCGTAGTATTCGCCATGACGGACAAAAAGGCGAAGCACAAAGGGATGAGTGTCTTTGTTATGGACATGGATTCACCAGGTGTATCGACCAAGGCCATCAAGGAGAAACTGGGGATTTGGGCTTGCCCTACCGGTGAAATCATAATGGAAGATGTCCGTATTCCTGCGACCAATCTTTTAGGTGAGGAAGGTAAGGGCTTTGGTTACTTGATGAAGGAATTGATAAGCACAAGGTTGTCCGCTGCGGCTGGGGCGGTCGGCTCATGCCAGGCGGCGCTGGACGAGGCGATAAAATATGCTAATGAACGTAAGCAGTTCGGCAAACCTATCGCAGAATTTCAGATGGTTCAGGAAGTTATAGCGAGAATGGTAGCCGAGACCGAAGCTGCAAGAGCCTTGGTGTGGCGATGCGCCATTCAGAAAGATAAAGGCCTTGTAAACAACATGCGGGAAACGGTCCTGGCCAAATATTACGCGTGCCGTGCGGCTGACGAAGTGCCAAATCTGGCGCTGGAAGTCCTCAGCGCTTATGGCTATTCTAATGAGTATCCCATAGCCCGCATATTGAGGGACGGAAAAGTCTATAAGATCCTTGAGGGCGCTACAAACATCATGAAAATGATAATAGCCACCGATGCTTTGGGTCTGAAAAAGGCGAACAGATAGCTAGCCCGATTGACAGACCTGAACGTTCAAATAGGCGAAGGATTGCAGGACGCCTTGTTAAGTTATAAGCTTCCTCAATCCTTTGTTATTTTTACTGTGCAAAATTATCGAACACCCCGGCGTCATGCTTAATGGCTTTTAACTTTAACATAACCCACAAAGATACAGGATCACGAGCACGAACTGGTCTCCTGAAGCTGTCTCACGCGGAAGTGGAAACACCTGCGTTCATGCCCGTCGGAACCCTCGGGGCCATTAAGGCCGTCAGTCCAGAGACCGTTTGGGATATTGGGTTTCGCCTTGTGCTCTCGAACGCCTATCACCTATATCTACGACCTGGCCACGAGCTGATTGAGCATTGCGGGGGTCTTGCCAGGTTTATGAACTGGAACGGCGCTATACTTACCGACAGCGGGGGGTTTCAGGCTTTTAGCCTGGCGAAGCTCCGCAAGATTAGCGATGAAGGGGTAATTTTTCAGTCCCATATTGACGGCTCGACTCACATGTTCACTCCTGAGTTGAGCATCGCAGTCCAGGAGGCGCTCGGAGTCGACATAATCATGTGCCTGGATGATGTCAGAGGCTACCCTGTAAGTGAGTCTGATGCGCTGGAAGCGCTTGAACGAACAAGGTCGTGGGCGTCTCGAACCATTATGGCCAAAAAAAAAGTTGACCCTGCCTTGTTCTCCATAGTACAAGGATCGATGTTTCCTAGTCTCAGGAAGTTGAGCGCAGAGGGACTAACTTCCCTGGGATTTGATGGATACGCGATCGGCGGCCTGAGTGTGGGGGAACCTCATGAACTGATGGTCGAAATTATTGACGTGACCACCCCTTATTTGCCTGAGAACAAGCCTCGGTATCTAATGGGAGTTGGTAAACCGCTCGATATTTTGGAAGCGGCCATCAGGGGTGTAGATTTGTTTGACTGCGTCTTGCCCACTAGAAACGCTCGGAACGCAAATTTGTTCACATCGTCGGGACGTGTAAATATTCGCAATTCGAGATATCGTGACGATCAGCGTCCGATAGATTTTGATTGTGGATGTGTTTTGTGCCGGAATTACTCTAGAGCTTACCTACGACATCTCTTTCGTGAGAAAGAAATTCTTGGGTTTACTTTAGCCACTGTGCATAATCTTAGCTTTTATTACCGTCTCATGTCTGATATTAGAACAGCAATCAGGGAAGACAACTTGAATTCTTTAATTCAAATGCACTTATCCCGATCGGAGGAAATCAATGATTGATATGGCTTACGCCATGGGTCCGCAAACCGGCCAGGCTGGTGGTGACGGAATCCAGTCTTTAGTTCAATTTTTGCCCATTATTCTTATCTTTGTCGTGTTCTATTTTTTGCTGATTCGGCCTCAGCAAAAAAAGGCTAAAGACCACAAGGCAATATTGGACAACCTGAAGAAGGGCGACAATGTCATTACTCAGGGCGGCATGTATGGGAAAATTGCAGCGATTCAGGACCAGACCATTGTTCTGGAAATCGCAGATAAAGTCCGTGTTCGTGTGGCCAGACCATACATCGCAGGACTCGCCTCGACCCCTCCGCCACCTATGGAACCGGGCGCATGAGGAGACATGCTAGATGATAGAGAGTCTCAAGACACGATTCATAATAATTTTTGCAGTTCTGATCGTCTGTATTTTTTTAATTTACCCCTCGTTGGGTCCTGTTCCCGCCGTTTGGTCCAAGTATCTTCCCGATAGCCCTATCAGGCTTGGGTTGGATCTTCAGGGGGGACTATACCTGGTCCTGGAGGTACAAGCAGATAAGTTCTGGAAATCGCAGATAAAGTCCGTGTTCGTGTGGCCAGACCATACATCGCAGGAC
>JACWAG010000321.1 GCA_014874425.1 Syntrophaceae bacterium
ATTGTCATATCGTAAAAAAGTGACCCCGAAATCCATTAAAACCATAGCGATGATACTGGAAATCAGACCAAAAAGGATGGCATTACCGGTTAGAGTGTGGACATCCTCAGGTTTTCGAGCCACTTCTCGAACTATAAGCCCTCCCAGCCCTAATGAAGCGACAGTCGTAAAAATGTTCAGATATGACAGGAGGAGAGAATACTGCCCCATTCCTTCCACGCCTAATTTTCTCGAAACAACATAGACCAAGGCTAGAGAAACAAATGGATTAACCGCGCTAGGGATTGATAGAGCCAGAGTATTTTTCAGAAGGCTTTTTTTAGATTCCAGCGACATGTATTTCAAGTGGGCGCTGAAGTTCGAAAAACTTCTAGCGCAAACGATATATAATTGAAATATCAATCCCCATAGGACGCTTGGCTGGATCAATATGTATGGAGATGCTCGGAGGTTTCAAAGGTATGTTTCCAATCGGATAAAGATCAAGACTGCCACCCAGTTCACCCTCTGGTAGGGTTTCAGTTTTGGGCCTGCCTCCTAGAGAAGCAATCATTACCCCTCTATAAACATTGTCCTTAAAATAAAACAAATACTGGGTGTAGTACTGGTACCAAATGTCTACTCTCTGATGTTTGATAAATTGTTGACCGACTATCGCCTGGATGATTCCTCTATAATCTCCGTGCATATTAAACAGGGTCCAACGCCTGTTGATTTTGTCCCAGGGGGCGTATCCGACCGGCAAGCCATCCTTGATCCTTATCACAGAATACATGTCTGAGTACATGAGCATGCGGCTTAATTTGAATAGGGTTGATTCAGTGATGTCCTGTTCATCAGGAGGATGAAGAGTATCAATGAATGGCACCTCCTGTCCAAACAGGTAAGATGACATCAAGAAGACGAGAACCAAACCAAGCCAACATTTCACTTTCATGGCGGATTCATCCCACTAACAATCCCATATTCAAATTCCGTAGTTTTCATATCCTCGAATCTCAAGAAAATTCAAGTGACTTTTTGTTGAATAATCCCGAGAAAATACTTATTGAGTTAGTTCGTAAGCCCCTATATCAGGCGCGATTCTCTCAGGCCTGGGTGCCCCACGAATATCATTTTTAACAAAATCAAGGGGCGTAGCCTTACCAAGAAGGGGAGAATTCTCAGATGGCTCAAAATCTTCCTGAACTGGATTTTTAAACAAAGGGTCCTTACCCTTTATAGGATTTGAATCCAGAGAGTCCACACCGGAAATTAGGTAACTCTCGTAAAGATTTTTCGCAGTTTCTTCAAAATTGGAAGATGGTTTTCGATATTGCTCGGGGCAACTGAACCAGCCATTGTTCTTAAACATGGCTACTGACTCAGATGGCTTAGGCAGTATGCGGCGACAATATGAGAAAACGTTATCTACAAATTGATTCAGCCGATCTTGTGGAATTTGGCTTTCAGGTTTGGAAAGCGCCACAGGAGAAGCGCATCTATAAACTGTATTATAGGCTATCAGGTTCCCAACCGACTGAGTTGGCGCTCCTTCACGACTATGTGTAACTACAAAAGCTGCGCACAGCTCCCAGGTATTATTTGGAGCTATGTCGACTAACAGGTTATTAAATATCTTGTTATAGGATGAACCATAAAAACAAATGCCAGCGTGAGTCCCTCCATAGATAAAATTATTCTCCACAGTATTGTTTCGAGATCGCCCCTCTAAATAGATTGCGGAGCCATAGCCATCAGGATATCCATTGTCCTTAAATGTGTTTCCCTTTACTTCGCAGGAATTAGCCCAAGGGTCTGGACCGATCAACACCCCAGCCCCTCCATAACCGGATGGGCCAAAATATTCATTTTCATTGCTGATATTATTTACAAACCTGACCCTGGATCCATCAATCTGGCAACCGTGAATGGCGTTTCGCAAGAATTGGCAGTCATGAATGTACCAGTCATCCAAGGCCGAAAAAACTCCACAGGCGCTAAACTGGCATTTAAGATTATTAAGTTCCCAATGCCCATTCTGTTCATGTTGGTCTGGAGCGGCCGAAACTCCATAGGCGCCGTATTTCTGTATGGTCATATTCCGTAATATTATATA
This sequence comes from Syntrophaceae bacterium, assembly GCA_014874425.1. GTDB lineage: Bacteria > Desulfobacterota > Desulfomonilia > Desulfomonilales > Desulfomonilaceae > CAJBEZ01. The sequence goes on from JACWAG010000321.1 coordinate 2,099, forward strand.
TTTCTTTGCAGTTCCTCCCCACCTAGCGCCGGCGTTGAAACCGAGATCCAGTTCATAAACATCAACTACATGGTCGGTGTTCGGGTTAGCATCACCGGCAAGCCTCACGAAATAATTGCTGTCGCTATCAAGACAATAACTTCCTTCAGGCATTCCATGAGGCTGTTCGACCTGCTTGAGTTTATATTTTTCGTCAACGATGACAAAAACATTCCCTTTGGTAATTGGATTTAATCCAACCTTGAACCATACATCTCCAACTTTTTTCCAGTCTCTAACTGTTACCGATCCTTGAAGTATGACTTTATCTCTGTCTGTTCCCTCATACACTATGGGTTTGTCCGGGAGCCCCGATTTACCGCCCATTATCTGTTCGTGGTATGTCCCTTCGTGGATTATCACTTTGTCCCCCGGCTCCATTACTTTGGATGCCTGGTTGATAGTCTTGAAAGGTTTTTCTTCCGTCCCGGGAAAGCTGTTGTTCCCAGAGTTTACATCAACATGGTACACGGTAGCTGCAACGCAAGGGACCTCAACAAACCCAAGTGTAACCGCTAAGGTCAATAGCAAAAGCCCACGAAAGCTTCGCCTTAGTTTTCTATGCAAGAAGAACTCCCTTATTGCTTGGTTGCTTGAAGCATCGCTCCAGAAGTGTGCAAATCATCATCCGACAGACCCTTGAACTCTTCCACAAGCTTCTCACGCTTTATTCCGGATTTGGTAGTAAACTTGATGTCACAAACTATGTTAAACCCCAATTGCTTCAACAAGCCCGCATGTTTTGAATGTGGCTCACGATTTATGAGATAAGGTCGTTTACCTCTCATCAGTGCCCATTCGAGCTTGGAACATGCCCAGTGCCCGTTCCATTCTTTGGTGGCGCCATAAGAGCTGAAATCTATATTGTGGGACATGAAACCATCCGGCGCAAGCCAGTAATGGAAACTTTCATAAACGTCACTTAGGTTATCGACACACTGGAGGACGGTATTAGACAGAATCATGTCTGCACACCCTTCAGGCAAGACCTTATAGTCCGACCAAGGAGCAAGATAAAAAATTTGGATTTTCGAGTTTTGTTTTTGATCTGACTCCGAGAAGGCGTTTTCAAGGGCTTTTCTTATGAGTTGAACTCGATCATGAGATAAACATCGTTTCAGATGCTCGTCATCCAATATGTGCGAGGGAAAGTCATAAGTCTTTAAAGGGGGCCTAACTTCAGTACTAAATTCAGTTCCATGAGGTATTGGGGCTCTATCCTGAAATAATCCGACCAGTTCATCCAGTGTTTCCAGGTTCGTTTTCAGGTCAGTGAATTTTATCGCGTCGAGCGCGTAATATTGATTGGTTCCTGTCAACATAGCGGCTAATCCTACCCCAAAGGAACTGCCCGGTCCTAGTTCCAGTAAAGAGTTCGGGAAAGACCTCAACCCCCCACATTCCCAGGAAATTACTAAATGGCGCATCCAAACAGAATAACAGAAACGGGTGGACGCCGACCTAGTCTGGTCCACAAATGTATATATTCCCGGTAAATAACTCAGAAGCCCCTTAGCTATAGTTTGATAATTAGGGGGTAAAAGACTCAGTTTTTCTCTCAAGAAATGGACGACCTTCTTTGACGGTGGTTGATTGCTCATTTCTTTGTCCTTAAGAAATTTCCAACTATTTTAGATGCGCGAATTTTATCTTACAAATTTTACCACAACAACAAGTTATGAGATATACATAATTGATACAAGGCCACAACGCTCTGGCTTTTGTAATTAAAAGGGGAAAACGGTTGTTCTGAAGGAGGTTCTCTATGGGGGCCTGATTATCTGGTTTTTGCTTTTGTCCTTCATGGCTGAAAGAGCATGATCATGCTTGACCTGACGGCCGACGGTGAATTATTAGAAAG
>JACWAG010000322.1 GCA_014874425.1 Syntrophaceae bacterium
ATCAAAGAAGCCGTTCGTAAACCAGTCAAGCCCAAACATGCGCCAAAACGGCCGAAGAAAGAAGAAAAGCCCCGAGCAAAATGAGAGATCATTGAACGGTTTAATAAAGAGCGTCTTTGTCCTTCAGCTTGTTCAATTCAGCCACCAGGATCTCGTTTACCACCTGAGGATTTGCCTTACCTCTGGTAGCCTTCATTGCCTGACCGACAAAGAAGGCCAACAACTGGGTTTTGCCCGCCAGATAACGTGATACCTCCCCGGGATTTTCACTGAGGATCTTTTTAATCACATCTGTAAGTTCGGAAACATCGGAAACCTGTAAAAGACCCTTTTCCCTGACTATTTGATCAGGGGTTTTCCCTGAAACCCACATTTCCTCAAAAACGGTCTTGCCAATTTTGCCGGAGATTGTTCCTTCTTCGATCATGCCCAGAAGTTTGGCCAGATCGGATGGAGTAACAGGGGATGATATTATTCCGGGATCCTGTCCTTTTGCGGCTCTCATGAACTCAGTCATTATCCAGTTACTGACTGACTTGGGATTAGGGAAGATGGCCACGGTGTCTTCAAAGAACTGGGCCAGAGGGCGTTCCGCAGTCAAAACACCCGCGTCATACTCGGGTATCCCGAGGTCCCTGACAAATCTGTCCCGTTTTTGACGTGGTAGTTCCGGCAATGCAAGTTTCATCTTTTCGATCAGGTCGGGTTCAACTTTTAATGGGAGGAGGTCTGGATCAGGGAAGTAGCGATAGTCATGGGCTTGCTCCTTACTTCGCATTGAAACAGTCGCCCCGGTCGATGGGTCAAAAAGTCGCGTCTCCTGCACGATGGAGCCTCCTTGCCCCAAGACCTCCGTGTGTCTTTCTATTTCGTATTGCAAACCCTTTTGAACATTCTTAAAGGAGTTCATGTTTTTTAGTTCAGTTTTGGTCCCGAGACTGGTTTGTCCCTTAGGTCGGATAGACACGTTTGCGTCGCAGCGGAAACTGCCTTCTTCCATGTTTCCATCACATATCCCCAGGTAAACCAGGATGGAACGCAGGGACCTGAGGTAGGCGGTTGCTTCTTCAGTCGTCCTTATGTCCGGTTCCGAGACTATCTCTATGAGGGGTACCCCTGTTCTATTGAGATCAACATATGAAATCGGTTTGCGCTCGTCATGAATAAGCTTACCGGCGTCTTCTTCCATGTGAATTCGTGTTATGCCGATCCTTTTGATTCCTAACGATGTGTCCACATCTATCCATCCGTGCTCTGCGACCGGAAGTTCATATTGAGATATCTGGTAGTTCTTGGGCAGGTCGGGATAATAGTAGTTCTTTCTCGCAAACCGGCTTACTCCGTTGATTCGACAGTTGCATGCAATAGCCATCAAAACAGTGTATTCAAGGGCTGTCTTGTTGAGTACCGGCAGAGAACCAGGCATCCCCTGGCAAATGGGACAGGTATGGGAGTTGGGCTCCGACCCAAACTTGGTTGTACACGAACAAAACGCCTTGGAGTTGGTTAGAAGTTGAGCGTGAATTTCCAAACCTATAACTGTTTCGAATTCCATTATTCTGTTCCTATATGGCTGGATGTTTCAAGTGATGATCGGTTTCTCTCTGGAAGGCCGCGACTAACTGGACTAGTTTGGACTCCTGGAAGTGGGACGCTATAAGCTGCATACCTATGGGGAGCCCCTCCCTGGAAAATCCTGCCGGACAAGAGATACCGGGCAGCCCCGCCATGTTAACAGGGATGGTAAAAACATCAGTCAAATACATTTGTATGGGGTCATCAATCTTTTCCCCGATCTTGAAAGCCGGGGCAGGGGCGACTGGGCAGAATATCCCATCACAGGACTCGAACGCCTTTTTAAAGTCCTTGGTTATGAGTGTGCGAATCTTGGCGGCCTTAAGGTAATAAGCGTCATAATAACCTGAGGAGAGAGCATACGTCCCCAGCATTATTCTGCGTTTGACCTCCGGGCCAAACCCCTCTTCTCTGGTCCTGCAATACATGTCTATCATGCCGTCGAATTGCTCTGCCCGATGACCGTATTTGACACCATCGTACCGGGCAAGATTCGACGAAGCCTCACAGGGCGCTATTACATAATACGCCGCAATCCCATAGTCCAGAGAAGGCAGGGAGAGTTCAACAAATTTGACGCCGAGTTTTTCAAAAACCCTCCTTGCGTCTGACAAACTCTTTTCCACATCTTTATTACCCAATTTATTAAAAAATTCGACGGGAACCCCTAAAGTCATTCCAGATACAGGCTTGTCAATGAACGTTGTGAAGTCCGGATGCTGAATTGGGACCGAAGTGGAATCCATGGGATCATGTTTACAAAGTAAGTTTAAAAGTAAGGCAATATCCGAGATATCTCGAGCGAGAGGCCCTATCTGATCAAGACTTGAAGCGTAAGCTACCAATCCGAAACGCGAAACTGATCCATAAGTGGGTTTAATTCCGGTAACCCCGCAAAACGACGCTGGCAGTCTAATTGAGCCACCAGTATCGGACCCGAAGGCCACTGTAGCCTGACCACAGGCCACGGCCGCTGCCGAGCCCCCGCTTGATCCTCCAGGGATCCTTTCCGGGTCCCAAGGGTTCCTGGTAGGCCCCCAACAAGATGTCTCCGTCGATGATCCCATAGCGAACTCGTCCATGTTTGCGCTTCCCAGGATCACCATGCCTTCGTCTTTGACAGATTTCACAACGGTAGCATCATATGGAGGACTGAAATTAGCGAGTATTTTCGATCCACATGTGGTTTTCCTTGATTTCAGACACATGTTGTCCTTAATGGCTATTGGGATGCCGGTCAAGGGACTAGCCGTCCCTTCTTTGATCCGTTTGTCAGCGTCCTTGGCCATTGCAAGGGCCAGATCGGGGTAAATATTCACAAAAGAATGGATCCTGGGTTCCAGTGTGCTAATTCGATTTAGGGCGGCTTCAGTGATTTCTACCGACGAAGTCTTCCCGTCGAGCAGAAGTCCCGCCAATTCAGTAGCGGTTTTTTCGTAAAGGTTGGACACCTGTTTTCCCCTTTGAAGAATTCATGAACCAACTAACTGGTCACTCAATAATTTTGGGAACAAGAAAGGACGAGCCGTCGCTCGCCGGGGCATTTGCCAACGCCTGTTCAATAGGCAGAGACGGCTTTACCACGTCTTCTCTTAACGGAGTGAAGAGTTCAACTGGACCCGCCATAGGTTCGACGTCATCCGTTGGAACAGCGGAGAGCGTGTCCATGTACTTGAGCACGTCATCGAGCTGACCCATAAATTTTGTCTTTTCTTCATTGGATAAGGCCAATCTGCCAAGCACCGCCACATATTCGACTTGTTCTTGTGTGATTTTCATTTTACTTCGTGTTTGTGAGCTATCCGCATGTGATTAAAACGGGATGTTGAGTCAACTTAAACCCTTGTGGTTGATTATGTCAAGTGGCCGTTCGTTTTTAAAACCCAGATTGTATTGTATGATCAATATGACACGCCGTTCATGATCCTTAAAATCTGACACTATTGTGGTCCACCAAGGTATTTGCTCCAAACTGATCGGAAGAGAGACCCTGGAAACAGGAGTTTCTTGAAAAGCTCTGGACGAAGAGGCCCGGCCCCGGGATATGAACTGGACTGAAGCGCCTTCCCATTCTCATCCAGCAAGGCGTCCCATCTAAAAGTAACGCCGGGTACTCCTTTCTCCGGGCTGAGTATGGGTTGAACAGAAAACTTCTGATTCCCTATAAGGGCATCTCCGAGTCCAACCGCTTTAGGGCTTCCGTGACAATCGTGACATTGTCTACCCTTTTCCTGGATGGTGTGAGGAGAGTAAGGGTCCATGACAAGAGCGGGCTTGCATGAACCGGTCGTAGGTATAACACTGTCCAATACTACCGTACCATCGGCTTTGACCCATGACACTACATACTGACGCATGGGCCTCATTACCGTGACCTTACCTGAAGCGTTTAGACCGAGAGGGGGATCTGACCATCTTCTAATTGTAAAACCTCTAAACCATGCGCCAGGCCTCGATTGTCCATTCAGCCAGTCGATTGTATGGGGAGGAATCCAATCCTTTTCAGGAATAGGAGGCTTGATACCATCTCTCGGAGGGATCAGTTCCGCATAATCCCCTACGAATTTTCGCAAGAGATCCTGAATCTGAGGGTCATTCTGAGCCGAATTTATCGACCACATCCAGTAATCAGCCCTCTCATC
>JACWAG010000323.1 GCA_014874425.1 Syntrophaceae bacterium
GGACTAATCAAGCATCTCTCAAGAGCCCTTTCAAAAAAACAGCCGCCCTGTTTCCTGTGGATCCCCTTTTGATTAACGACCTTTCCGTATTTCAACCATAGTTCGTCGGAGTGACATATAAAATCGTCATCCGCTTCATCATAAAGCTCCAACTGTTTTTCCAGTTTGTCTTGCCGCCATTCGTCATCTGAATCAAGAAACGCTATAAGTTTGCCGTGTGAAGCGACAATTCCCGTGTTCCTGGCAGCGGATACGCCTTTGTGCTCCTGCCTCGAGTATCGAATTGAATCCGACGCCCCCGCTATCAAGTCGGCGGTTGAATCCGTCGATCCATCATCTATCACTATAAGTTCAATATCTTGAAAGGTTTGTTTTAGGACTGAATGGATAGACCGAGGGAGCACATCCACCCGATTGAATGTTGGAATGATTACAGTTACCAGAGGCATTTCCTGACCCGAAAATTCACAAAACTATTCATACAAAGGCCAAGAATGTCCTTGTCCTAGGAAAATTCTCGTGACCCTTTTCAAATGAATTGGGTCACGAAATGTCTATTTGAATGGGCTGATGCTGAAACCTAAGATTAACGATACCTAAAAATGCCGTCATTTGAACCGAAAGAGGAAACCATGATCTAGATCATCAAGAACACATGCTTCCCGGGGCCTCAAAACGATTTATTAAAGATTTAACTTACTCCGACTGCCATTTTTTTGTGCTTATCGCTATCCTTGTAATAATGCGCCTGAATCTTTCGACAGACGTCGTCTTTTATTGTTTGCCATGAGCAAAATGCGGTTGTTCTAATTTGTCCAGTCTCGACGTCCTCGTAAGCAAAGACGGCTGGACAATCGTGAAGCCTGGCGTTTTCCAAGCCCCCTTCATCTTCATACGGAATTGTGATCAGGGTAAGCAGTTGCTTAAAACTGGTCCGCATACTCAAAACTTCGTCAATCTTCCTGCCCTTGGCAATGTCCACAAGGGCCTTGATTCCGTTGACGAAAGCGGGCTTAGCGAGGGACTTCCTCAGATTGATAGTCCTAGCTACTATAAAGGCCGCCTGAACGGCCGCAGACAGGTTGAACCACCAATGCCGCCATTTCGGGGCGGATTTTGCAGGCGATTTCCGAATTAGCTTCCGGTCCAGCTTCCTGAGCTTTGAGAGAGCTTCGGAAAGAGGAATATTAAGATACGATGAAAGAGGAATGTATTTCTCTCCGTCGGAAATTACAATTGTGGCGCTCTCACAATTTGGGTGAGATCCACCAAGGGTCTGTTTTCCGAAGAATTTGGACAGAATTTCAAATTTCATCATTCCTGTGGAAACAAATTCCACGTCAGGAAGAATTCTCTCAAAAATGTTTTCGACGCACTCGGTTGTGGTCGGCTCCAATTTCACATCCGAGGTTTCCCAGCATGGAGTCAGCGGAACAAAAGCCCAAACTGAAACATGCTCCTTGTAACTGTGGACAAACTCCATCAATTCTCCCATGTTGGAGTCATTCACACCGGAGGCCACGGTCGAGATTACGGCTAGCTTGTTCACGCCGCATTTAATGACGTTTTCAAAAGCCCTCTTTTTTACAGCAAGAGAATTGTCCCCCCTAAGGGTTTTGTATATCTCGGGTTTCGTTCCGTCCAAACCGAAATTGACCTGAACGCCAAGGCTGCACAGTTCCTTACAATAGTCCATGTCCGCCAGTTTTAGACCATTTGTAAATAGTTGAACCTGAAAACCATGAGATTTCGCCAGACGCACGATTTCCAGAAAATCATCATGGACGGTGGGTTCCCCACCGAAAAAGCAGATATTCGGTCTGGGGTCCCAATCTTCAAACTCATGGAAAATCTTTTCAAAATATTCCAGCGGCGGTTTGTAGGCAAATCCCATTGCATCGACATAAGCAAGGCAGATTGGACATCTCTGATTGCACAGATTTGTGACGTCAATGGCTACAGTGGTGGGACGAGTATGCAATTTGTGATCACACGACTTGCAATTCAATGAACAATCTGAAGGGCCTGAAGGTTCCTGGTATTCCGCTACTTCGCGCTTCCATCGCCATTTGCGCGCGTCTTTTGTAACGAGAGAAGATGTACGGCCACAGTCTTTACAAAATTTTACCAGGTACACGCAATTATTCTTGATCTCATACCTAGCATCTGTAGGCGTACCGCACTTTTCACATAGGCCTAATTTCATCATTTACTCCGAGCCGCGTTTGAGTAACCATGGTTTAAACTATATACCAACAGATTGTAACATGTTATTAGCACATACTCGCGTTTTGAAAAAGGGGAATATTTTCGGACTGGATTCATATCAAACATTCTTTCATTGTCAAGGCAAAAGTCATGCTGCTAAAATAAAAAACCTTGGTCCTGAGACCGAGGACCATTCAGAGTCATCTTATATTCATCAAGAACTTATTGGTCATATAGGTGAATCAATTTTATGCCCCCAAAATTGGCATTCTTCAAGCAAACAACAAATGGACACGACGCGGACTTGGTAGGATCTGTTTTGATCCTGGCCGGAGAAGCGTCTGGAGATTATCATGCCGCAGCTCTTGTTCAAGAAGTACGGCGCCGATTCCCAAAAATTAGTTTTACCGGTATTGGCGGTGAAAAATTGGAGGCGGCGGGAATGAGATTGTTGTTTCACTACAGAGATATCAACACCATTGGATTTAGCGGGGGATTCGGTAAACTCAAAAGTGTCCTCGCCGCTTACATTTTTATGAAGTCCGAGTTGCGTGGCGGTAAATACGACGTTTTTATTCCAGTCGATTTCCCTGATGTGAATATCCGTTTATGTAATGTCGCCAAGAAGGCCGGTGTTAAAGTTTGCTACTACATCAGTCCTCAAATATGGGCATGGCGTAGACATCGGATCCATAAGATCGCTGCGGTAGTCGACAGGATGATGACCATTTTCCCGTTTGAGGAGAAACTGTATTCCGACGTCGGCGTTCAGGCCAATTTTGTGGGCCACACCATGGTAAGTGACATTCCTGAAGAAGTTGACAAATCCGCATTAAAACTGGAACTTGGCATTCGAAATCAAGGATCGGTGGTGACTCTCGCTCCTGGTAGCCGTCATTCGGAGATTGCTCGAGTCCTTCCAGCCATGTGTTCCGCCGCTGAGCTACATCGAAAGGTTTTTCCCGAAACTCAATTTGTGGTTCCTCTTGCTGGCCCTCACCTCAGAGGCCAGATCCAAAATATCCTCGATGATTCGCGCTTCAATGCAATGGTAATCCCTGCCGAAGCATCTAAGATAATGGCCGTTTCTGACTATGGTCTGGTTACGTCAGGTACCGCAACTTTACAGGCGGCGCTGTCCAGAATGCCTCACGCAGTTGTGTATATACTCGACACATTTTCCTGGATCCTGGCTACTAAAATCTTGATGCCGCTCCTGATGGAACCGGATATTCATGTTGCTATCGCAAACATGTTATGTATTAAGGGACAGGCTGGACCGGACAACCCTATCGAAATCATGATCAAAGGGGGTTATAGAGTCCCATGTTTGGGATGCGGACGGCCTCTGTTGGTCCCTGAAGTCCTACAACAATTTGCTACGCCAGAAAATTTGGCTTCATGGCTAGAAAGATTCAGGAGAGATTCGAATCTCAGGGCCACAATGAAAAAGGCATTTGTCCGTCTTAGAGAAATGCTCGAACCACTACCTTCTAACCCCTCGCCGTCTGACGCTCTCTTGGACTTGATTTTGGAAAAACGAGGAGAAACAACCCAATTGGAGTTTTAGGCTCCACGATTGTTTTGTACAAAAAGGAAAGGCCCAAAAATGTATGGTAGGAACATTTGGGCCCCTCTATGTGTTTAGAGTAGGTAGGTCTTGTAAAGATCAGACAGTGGTATGCGTAAGGAGTTCCAAAAAAAATATTTATTTAATTTTTTTCAGATTTACTGATGGAGATAACAGGCTCCAACGCCGCTGGCAGTTCACTTATGTGATTGAGTACCCTTCTGGGCTTGTGTAAAGCAAGTTCTTCAGCGGAGAAAAATGGTCCGGCTACCGCATAAGCGTCAATTCCCACCGCTTTTGCGCCTTGTATGTCAATAGGCGCGTCACCTACATAGATTGTGTTTTCCACTTTGGCGCCAACTGATCTGATAAATTCTAAAAACATGTCGGCAGCCGGTTTTGCCTTGAATCCATCTTCGGCCCCCAGAATTGTTTTCATTTTGTGAGCAAATCCAAGATGATCCGCAAGTATGCGCGCATATCGACCTCGCTTATTTGAAACGATTCCCTGTTTGAGTGAGCCATTCAACTTTATGAGGGTCTCCAGGGCTCCTGGAATCATAGACGTCTTATCGAGAAAAACCGTGTCATAGTAATCCCTAAAGACCTTGATTCCGAGTTCAGAGTGTTCAGGCTTTAAATGGGATTTCACAAAATCAATCAACGAAACCGACGTCTTCCTGATGACTTCCTGAACGGTCATTATTGGATAACCAAGTTCATTGAACATGTAATTGAAGGCTTCGGCTATAGCGTCTATTGAATCTATAAGCGTACCATCCAAATCAAAAGCGACCGCCTCAATATTCCGAGTCAACATCAGCGGAGCCTCATGAAATCCGTTGATTCTGATTGCTGGGATTTTATTTGCGACACAATAGAGAAAAAGATCACCGAGCGCCAATACCATGTCCGCTTCCGACGCCGCATGTCTGTCCGACTCACCATCTCCAATAAGCACAATCTTGTCGTATTGCCGCCTGAAATTTCGAAGCGCCCTCAACTTGCAGGTACCACAGATTTGACAGTCCGGATTACAGTGTCCGCACCTGATCTCAACCCTTCCGCCGTCCTCGATAATCAGACTGTTTGAGATTATATCAAGTCCGGTAATTCCATGTTTCTTGAGGAGAGTTTTGATTGTCTCATCAAAACCATCTGAGACAATTTTTACATCGATATTTGAGTTTCTAGCCCACTCCAGGAACTTTGGGAAATATGGATCAAGTTGCGAATGCTCAAGCACAAAACGCTCAAAATTCACCCGTGTCATACGCATCAGAGGCGCCACGGCTTCGTAAACTGCTTTAGACCCTATATCGCCCCTGAGATAACGCTTTACATGATAGCGCCATTGTGGATCGGAAATGTGGCTACGAATTAACCTGTTTACAGTGTCCTTAGTTGAAACAGTACCGTCAAAATCGCAAAGGACAAGGGTGGTTCCTGAACCCTGCCACTCTTTGAAGAAATCACCAGCGGCATTATATGGATGTGACATTGCTCTTCAGTTATCTCATTACAAAATTGAGGCCAATGCATTGGGACACCAGGCCTGAGTTATTTGATATCAATTATCTCGCATTCCCTAACCCCATTTGGAGTGCGAACTTCAACTACATCACCCACCTCTCTCCCTATCAATGCCTTACCAACAGGAGAATCTACGGATATAATTCCATTGGCGATGTCTGCTTCATCTTGGCCCAACAATTGATAATTTTTCGTTTCATCGGTATCAAGGTCTTGAATTGTTACATGAACTCCAAAGACCACTCTATCAGGCGTAGGACGATTACTTATATCTATGATTTCTGAAGAGGAAATCCTGTCTTGCAGGTCTCTGATTCTGGTTTCGATTAATGCCTGCTTTTCCTTCGCATACGTGTACTCCGCGTTTTCAGATAAATCGCCGTGTCCCAACGCTATTTCGATTTCTTTTATGACAGATGGTCTTTCGACCCTAATTAATTTATCCATCTCTTCGTTCAATCTTTTTAAACCCTTACTTGAGATGGGCCGCCTGTTAAAACTCATGACTACCATCCTCTTTTTAAGACAAAGTGTTCACATGACTATCGGTAGGCAAGAACATTGATAGAACCTCAAACCCAATGAGTCAAGCTAGAAACTTTAACCAAATGTGATTTCTACTTTTGTCCACTCGCTGTTTGGTCGGAGACTTTATGCAACCCAAGACAATAAATTCGAAGCGATTCCTGAAGTGTGTCTGCGGCAAGCGTCGCGCAATGAAGGTCTTCCTCCGGCATTCCACCAACAGCTTCTCTTATCGATAGATAATCAATATCCGCGACTTCTTCAGGGGTTTTCCCCAGCGCCATACGGGTAGCGACGGCTCCGCATTCACTGCTGAATTTGCAGCCATCAGTCCAGTAACTGGCGTCAGCCACTTTCCCCCTACTAAATTTTAGCGAAATCTTCATAGAATCTCCGCAGTTACCCTTGGCGATAGCTACTGCGTCAGGTTCATCCATAGTTCCAAAGGTGGGATTGAATTTGTTCAAAGCGAAGATCCAAATCCCCAACATTACTGTCAATACAGCGGCGCAAGCTCCAATAGTGGGCCAAGGAGCGCCGGAGAAAAAAGCTATAATATCCATGTTCTCAAACACCGATGCCAATTATTTCGGTTCCAACAGACGCTCCCCGGATCGCTCAACTCCATATCCTCCCAGCGAGGCGATCCGAGTTCTGAATGATTGACTACCGATTATTTCCAGAAGTTTTATAATCTTCTCATCTTCTAAATATTTCTGTGGAACAATAAAATCATATTGTTCAGTAGCCAGTGGAATAAAATCCAGCCCCAAAGCGTTTGCCGCTGCAAGGACCCCTATTCCGACATCAGCGACTCCAGAGAGTACCGACACAGCAACCGATGTGTGGGTATATTCTTCCATCTCGTAACCTTTTATATCCGAAGCGTCAATGCCTATCTTGTTAAGGTAATAATCGAGCAAGACCCGTGTTCCAGCCCCTTTCTGCCTATTGACAAAGGTCACGTCATTTCTGGTCAGGTCATGGAATCCGAGAATATTTTTAGGGTTGCCCGTTTTCACCATAAAACCTTGTTCACGCATCACTCCGTGGAATACCCCAACAGGAACATCCGGAATGAACTTCTTGATGTAGGGCCAGTTGTAAATTCCCGTGTCTTCATCAAGCAGGTGGCTTGTGGCGACATGTGCTGTATCATTTTTTAACGCCAGTAATCCCGACAGACTGCCTACATTACTCGATGAAACATACACACCATGTTTCACAAGTTCATCAGCGAGGCAATCTATTGTCAGGTCATGGCTCCCTATTATCACAACGGTATTTTCTATTTGTCGGGGTTGATTCAGCAGGTCTACTTCAACCATAGATCCTTGCTCAATGCCCTCGCTGTTTAAGGGAATTTTAATTATCCCGTCAGCGCGAGTGAGTGTCGTGATCGACCCCGCGCCTCTAGGTAAGGGAGCAGCGACAGTCCTACCGCCCACTTTACCCAATTTGACCCTGAAAAACTCCTCTCTTCCTAACTTTGAGGGGACCTTTCGCACTGAGAATGCGTAGGTGGTAGGCTTGTTATACCCGGGGATCCCCAGCATCCATGAAATAACGGGTAATCCAAATATCTCAAATGAAAATACGGCGGACACCGGGTAGCCCGGTGTGCCAATTACCGGCTTTCCTTTGACTATTCCCAGAATAGTCGGTTTGCCTGGCATCATAGCGACACCGTGAACAAGAATCTCCCCAAGTTCAGCAATTATCGAGGCGGTGTAATCCTCACTACCCGCCGATGAACCCGCATTTACCACAACAATGTCGTTTCCGGATTCTACACCGGATATTACGGCTTTTCGAATCAGGGCATAGTCGTCGGGAACGATATCTGCCCTGACGGCTACGCCGCCAGCTTGAGCAACTAGTTCGGCAAGTATGTGCGTGTTAAACTCTATTGATTGCCCAAAATCCGGAGGTTGATTCTCCAACTGCTTAGCCGAAAAAAGTTCTGAGCCAGTTGGGATTAATGATACCCTGGGTTTTTTAACAACCCCGATTTTGGTCACTCCACCACACAGTAAGGCGCCTATGTCATAGGCTGATATAATACGCCGGCTCGGCAATATCATTTCGGACTGAACAAAATCTTCTCCGACACGACGGACATTTTCCCACGGAACCAACGCCTTCTCAATTTCAAAAGTTTCGTCATTCACAAAATTAACGTGTTCAATCATGATGACGGCATTTGTCCCCGCCGGTATTGGTCGTCCAGTGTTCACTGGCCATGCGCTTTCACCTAATACAAAACCAAGAGTGGTGTCAGGCGCCGCTCCAAATGTGTAGGACGCGTCAACTGCAAAACCATCCATGGCCGCAGTATGAAAACTCGGTGACGACAACTTGGCGTAAACAGGCCCCGACGTGACCCTGCCAAAGGACTTAACTGTGCGAATCTGTTCCGAACCCGGAGAGTTTTTCCTGCCCAGTCGCCCCAAAAAAATTTTCAAGGCCTCCGCCGGCGGTTTCATCTCCAGAAAAATACTCCTTCTCAAAATCATCTCCCATCCAATTGGAAAATAGATAAACTGTAACTGTCCGACCTTTGTAATATCCTTCGCAACCCACTGGTATTTTCAGATAAGCATGAGATCTCGGCATGGCTGAGACCATCCCGGATTTCGCCATAAAAGGGGTCGCCAGGTATTCATCTCCAACTCGGGATAATTTCACTCGAACAAAATCAAGGCGCCCTTCCTTTGAAGCAACGTTGCGCGTCAGACTCGCTCTTATTTTCGGCTTCAGGAAAGGCTGGAGCGAACCCTCACCGGAAAGACGTCGTATAATCGGTACAACCAATTGATCAAAACAAACTAGCGCTGAGATCGGGTGTCCAGGCAAACCTATAACAGGCTTTGAATCGATTAGCCCTAAAATTAGAGGTTTACCAGGCGACATCGAGATCCCATGCGCAAGGATTTTCGAGTCCGGCGCGTCTGAAATCGCTTGAATCACATAATCTCTGCTTCCCATGGAACTGCCACCCGATATTATTACAACGTCCGATTGTTCCAGACCGGATCTTATTAGAGACGATACCGACTTTAGAGTGTCCGCCGCCAACCCCACCCATATTGGCTGGGCAAAAACCTCCCGGATACCAGCAAAAAGAGAATGTCGATTAACATCCCTCACACATCCAGGCGGAGGTGTTTGATTTGCAGGAACAATTTCATCTCCGGAACTTATAAGGGCGACTTTAGGGGAACGATGAACCTTGACTTTTGTTATTCCAAGTGACGCAAGCAGCCCTAGGTCTTGCGGTCTAAGTCTCAAGCCGGCGTTGAGCAAAACCTCTCCCCTTCGATAGTCTTCACCTCTCCTGACCATATTGTCGAAAGGCGCTACAGCTTTAAGGACCTCCAGAGCGTTTTCCCCCAATTCCTCGGCATATTCGATCATTACCACTGAGTCAGCGTTAGCCGGCAATGCCCCTCCAGTCCAGATTTTCACGGCCTCTCCGCGCTTCAATTTCATTTTGGGAAACTCACCCATGGAGACTTCTCCAACGACATTGAAAAGCGATGGAGAACTCTCTGTAGACCCGAAACTGTCAATAGATCTAACAGCATAACCATCCATCGTTGCGCGGTCAAAGGCAGGCGAGTCTTGGTCGGCCTTTATGGATTCCGCCAAAACCCTGAAAAGGGCGCCATCTAGTTCAGCAAACTCAGCCCCAAGCGGTTTTATAATTTGCAATCCAGCTTTAGCCTCATCAAGAGACACAACTCGAAAAAACGGCTTCAACATAATAGTAATTCTCAGTTTTGAAGGTTTTAGGAATGACTGGAAAATAAGTATATCAATTGGACCCTTCAGTGTCAAAATTACCCAGCTTTTTAAACTGCGATGGCATATAATTGACAATCAAAAAATCGCGGTCCTCAAGACTTAACCGCAATTTGGCTACGATGGTTCAATCTAGCGTTCAAGTTGCTAATCAATTTAAAAGGTGTGAATCTTTGCAATGAATATCTGGGTCGTTCGCCCTGGGGCATTAGGCGACACGCTGCTAACCCTTCCTCTCCTTTATTCGATTCGAGAAAACCACCCCACACATCGTGTCACACTCATTGGTTCCAAGGCCTACAGAGAGATCATTCCACACGAATTCGGGTTCAATGCCGTTGATGGGCCGGACTCTCTGTGGATGTTTCAACCCGAACAGTATATGGAAAAGCCCATATTAAAGCCATGTGATATCGCATACGTGATACTCAAGGACCCAAATGGCGTCATTTCTAGACTTCGCTGTGCGGGCGTTCAGGAGATTTTCAACGCGTCTCCTGTTCCCTATCCGGGCTTGAATATTGTTCAAAGTCTCCATTCACAACTAGGACTTGCCGTTCCTCGAAGACGCCCTATGTTGAAGGGTCGCAACAGCAAGAAACCTAGGAACGTCGCCTGGTTCCATCCAGGTAGCGGCGGACGGATGAAACTGGCGCCATTAAATTTGTTCAGGCAAATATCGACCGTTCTAAAAGAAAGGACAGGGTGCGACATAGTTATAACGCTGGGGGAAGCTGACATGGAAATCAAGACTGATGAAGAATGGGGACTCTGGTTGAAGCAGAGTCGGGCAGAAGTCCTGGAACTCAGACCGTTAACTGAAATATGCGCTAAAATGTCAAACGCAAGGTTTTTCATAGGTAATGATTCCGGCATGAGCCATCTAGCTGCGCATTTAGGAGTTTTTTCGGTATTGTTTTTCATCAGCACTGACCCGGTTCAGTGGAAACCTTGGGTGAGTCCGATCCAGACGCTGGTCTTGGATTATCGCTCTACCGATTTCAGGGGGAAGATACAGACATCTGCACTCGAAGTAGCAAACGCAGCAATCACACACCAGAAATTGTATCACATTACATTATACATTTAATTATCATAAGTAGTTATAAGCAATATATAAAATTAAACATCATTATTAATAGCGCGTATCCTTTAACTGCAATGATTTGCGCGGTTATTTTTAAAAATAGTAATTTATATATTTTTGTAGTGTATAGAAACTTTAATGTAAATAAGGTATTATATCTGTTTAGTTAAGTATTACACTAATTTAGCTGCATCTTAAACTTAATCTAGTTTCTAGCTTTTATATATAACATCTTAATTCAGCACATTTTTTTGTTGACAACATAAAATGTATCTGTAAAGTGCGGTCTTAACAAAACGTTCTCCTGGGAGGGAGGCTATGAAAATCAAAAGACCTCGTATGCTACTGGTATGTCTATGTTTATTCACTATGCTCTTCACGGCGAATGCGCTGGCTTGGAACTTCATCCAGGCCGCAGCCACAAACGACGCCCGTGAGAATCTACTCGTTCCAATCTCGCCTCAAGCTACTAGGGCGATTACCAAGGTTAAGCCTCAACCTATCGTAAAATGCAGGCCCCCTATGGGTTTTCAACAAAGCGCACAAGCGCTCATGAGCCAGTCACAGGAGTCGCTCCTTCCGACACTCAAGCCCCGTGGTTGGGAACTAGACACACAGGCGCTGTTCGCCCGCACAAAAGGCAAAGCTATCTATATGAATAATGGATATGCATATAATGCCATGTATCAGCCGCAAGTTGACTTCAACACCGCTATGGGCATACCCGACCATGCCGTAGTTGGATCATTTACAGCCAAATATCGATTTAGGCCCAATTGGTCTCTCAGATATTCGATTCTACCAACTATGATTCAGGGTGGCGGTAGCGGCTTGAGCGGTTTCCAATTCGGCACATGGAATGCCACCACTGGCCAGAATCTGAAATCAAAGTGGGAAAGGCTCTATCAGCAGATAGGACTGGTTTATGACCCCATTCGGACCCCCACATCACGAGTCGGGATCTTCGCAGAATACGTTAGAATCAATGAACGGATTAGCGTATTACAGCAAGGCGCTGGCGCTGGTACGGGTAACGCAATCTTTGATAATGATTTGAACATGGCTATGGTAGGTGTCGAGCTCGAGAAATTACTCAAGGTTACACGTTACTCCAACACCCTGTCTTTAGAATGCAAAGCAGGCGTGGCCTTCTGTGATGACGCTTTCGGCTCAGACCTCAGCACCGGCCTAAAGTACAGCGTCCCCTTAAATAACGGTCGCTCCGGCTTCCTTAAAGGCGGTTACAGATATTTGACATACAAGAAGAATTACAGTGATGTCAAGATGATCGATACCGCAATGGATGGTGGTTTCCTGGAAATGGGATTCATCTTCTAACAAACTTCAATGAATTGAGTGGTCAGGCGACGGAGGGACCTGACCACACCGAATTCTTCAAGGGGTCCAAGGAAAAAGACATACTCATCGCCCGACCGGTTCCTTGGATCTGTTCCCTCCCAGCTCGACTTAACCGGTCGGGCTTTTTTTCTTTTGCGCCCCAATTTTTTTGTATTATGCTTAATAAAAGGGGCCTCCGCTATGGACACTATCAATCTAGACATTCTAAGATTCATTCGAGAAAATCCCGGGACATCAAGGGCTTCCGTCTTAGAGGTGTTTCATGTCAGCGAGTATCGTTTGAATCGGGCTCTCAGAGGACTCAAACGCCAATATCCGGACATAGCTTTTCCATGGAGCCATGAGCATGGCTTGTGGCTCGTGCAACTGGACAGGTCCCGCTGCTTGGGAATGGAATGGTCGGAAAGACGAAATGACGGATATTCCCAGTGCCATGCAGGGCCAACTTTTTCCGACGGAAAATGTTACGAGCATTCTTCTTGTGAAAGTCCGGAAATGATCGCATTTCTTCGAAAGCTGTCGTACTGCCTGGGACCGAGAGAGCCGAACCCGATGAACCTATTAACATTGGGAATAGTTCAGATCGAGGAATTTTATGAGGCTCTCAAGAGGATAACACCTTTAACCAGTTCCGAATTTACGACCAGATATAGACTAGTCCAAATATTCGCTTCCGCATACAACACAATTAAATGGAAGAGACGAAAACGTGGGGAATATTCCGACTTCGGTATTCCACCAGAATTTGCGCAAAGACACAGAGAGTCATCGATCAATCCTTTTGAGTTTTCTCTTAAAAAACTTTTTGCATTGTTGGGCATTGCTTCTACTGCGACACGCGATGAAACGTTAAAGGCGTGGAAGAGGCTGGCGCGTCTTTATCATCCGGACTCTTTCGGGGGAATAGGTAATGAAGAAAAAATGAAAGAATTGAATTTGGCCAAGGAACGAATTTTTAAAATAAGGCGCTGGGATTGATTCAGAAGAAAACAAAAAAGGGATTCGCGAGAATCCCTTTTGATTGCTTTGATTTCAAGGATTCATTCTACCAATAGCTACCGAAAACACCTTCACTCGGGGAAGCCATCAGTGTTGATGGCAGGCTGGAGTTCGTCTTCTTGCTCATCGGAGACATTCTTCTCGGGGCCCCATATCCCATAGGTCTCATCGCAGGCGCCATACCGTAAGCAGGCGGGCAACATTTCGCCGGACCACAAACAGGAGGCGGACATGGAGGCGGTCCGCAAGCTGGAGGAGGACACGGTGGAGGCCCACACATGGGCCTGGGAGGACAGCAAGGATTTGGACTACAATCCAACGCGTCGATCATTCGATCAACTAACTTGAAAGGCAACGCTACCACACCTGTTACCAGCCTAAATGCGCCCAAGAAAACTTTCCCAATGGGGTTAGGCC
>JACWAG010000324.1 GCA_014874425.1 Syntrophaceae bacterium
GCTTTATCAATAGTGTAATACTCGCTCTGACAGCTTTGGGCTTCAGCTTAACCTTTGGTATAAGCGGCGTATCTAACTTTGCCTACGGAGCTATGTACATCTTCGCAGGGTTCGCGTCCTGGCTATTGTTAAACAAACTGGCGCTTCCATTCTTTCTGTCCGCTGCGATTGCGGTATTTTTGACGGCTCTTCTCGGAGCCGCAATGTATCGCTTCGTTTTGCTCCGAGTTCGTGGCCTTGTGATTTCAGAAGTCATAGCCACTTTCGGCGTAGGTTTAATAATTCTCGAACTTTTTCGTTACCTTGGATTCTCGGGCTTCGAATACACTCTTCCTGTATTTACTGATGGCAGTCTACTCATCGGCAATACCTACGTAGATTATCAGCGGATCTGGATCGTGGGGGTCGGCATAGTTTTGGCCATTGGCCTTTATCTATTTACCCACTATACAAAGATTGGGCTTGCTTTCCGGGGCATCGCCCAGGATGAGCATACAGCCCTGTCTCTAGGAATCAATTCAGATCGAATTGCTGGATTGAGTGTCGCGTTCGGGTCCGGCTTGGCAGCCGTAGCCGCAATACTGATACTGCCCCGTGGAACGATCGCTGTGAACGATGGATATGATGTTCTGATAAACGCAATGGCGGTATGTATAATTGGTGGGCTGGGGAGTTCTGTTGGCGTTGTGTTGGCTTCATTTCTCATTGGATACGCTCAGATAATGACTGACATATTGTCCGGCCCGCATTGGAAAATGATTGTCTCGTTGATAGCGATCCTGGTTATCCTTGTGGTTAAACCATCCGGACTGCTGGGTAAACAAAAGGAACTCGAAGAAAGAATATAAATTGGGCCGGTGTTAATTGTTCGCCGGCCATTTTGAGTATGGCGCCCATATGAAACAAAGGCGAAAGGAAAGAATAGATAGAGGAATAAAGGCGAGATCCGATGATGTGTTCTCCCTGAACTCATTTCGGGAAATGCTCTATGTGGCTGTCCCACCACTGGCTCCGGTCTTAATCCTGCTAATTTTGCCGCTTGAGCTGTCTTCTTACTGGCAGAAGGTCCTGATCTCGACGTGTGTTTTCGCTCTGCTTGCGATGAGCTGGGACTTCCTTGTCGGGGTTGGCATGGTATCGTTGGGGCAGGCTTTGTTTTTTGGAGTGGGGGCGTACATAGCCGGTATTTCAAACAAAATCTTGGGATTACCCATTTGGATTGACATCCCTATCGCAACGATCCTAGGTGGCATCGTCAGCGCATTGCTTTTGGCTCCAGTCCTGCGATTGCGTGGTGTTTATTTCTCGATGGTAACACTAGTATTACCCTTAATGCTGGAACGAATTGTGGAAGCAAGCGGAGTTTTTGGTGGAACAGAAGGGATATCCGGAATAACTCCATTCCCAAACTCGTTTTTTGAGTCATATCTGATTGTACTTGTCACACTTTTCGCTCTTTTTGCCTTCAGACGCCTGATTACAACGGATTACGGCCTTGTTCTCAAAGCCATTAAGGACAATGACCGTGCGGTCATGAGCGTTGGCATCAATATTTACTGGATGAAAGCCCAGGCCCTTTTTATCTCGGGCTGCGTAGGAGCTTTCTGCGGAGCGTTCATTACCCATGTATACGGGTTTGTGGGCATGCCATCATTTGCCCTGGACTATTCTATATTACCTCTTTCGTCGGCTGTGGTCGGCGGCATGGGGACTTTTGCCGGCTCATTTCTCGGGGCCTTTATCCTTGTTCCTTTGTCAGAGGCCCTTCGAGGTATAGGTGGTTTACGGATAGTGCTTTACTCTTTCTTCCTGGTATTTTTCATAGTTGCCCTGCCGGAAGGGATTTTTCACTATATTCAGCGAAAATATCAGCAATTTGAAAGATGGGTGGAAGTTGATAAATGACGGATCAAAACAATAAGACAAATTTAATCTTACGGGCGCAGAACTTGAGCAAGAGTTTTGGTGGGGTAAAAGCGGTCGTAAGTGTGAGTTTTGATCTTCATGAAGGAGAACTGGTCGGCGTAATCGGCCCGAATGGATCAGGGAAGACGACCCTGGTTAACCTGATAACAGGGTTTCTAAAGCCGGATCGCGGCAAAATTGAATATAAGGGCCAGAACATTACCGGTTGGGCCCCATATCGTATCGCCAGGATCGGTATCGCAAGAACATTTCAGATGATCCGACCATTCGCGGAATTACCTTCCTTTAAAAACCTTATTATTCCTCTTTATTCTCCAAGAGTTAAAGCCCTTTCTGGTGGGAAATACGGTGATCTGGACGCTGTAGCCAAGGATTATCTCGAGGAAGTGGGGTTCGAGCGGGAATCCTCAGTGACTTACAAGCCTGCGGGTAGCCTGCCGCATGGGTACCTGAAGCGATTGGAACTCGCGAAATGCCTCGCCCTTCGCGCGGACCTGATAATTTTGGACGAGTTATTTTCAGGTCTGAGCATCGCTGAACTGGCAAGTATTGTTCCAATAATCGAAAAACTTGTTTCAGTGGGAAAGACAGTGATCATGATAGAGCATCGGCTACGGGAACTATTCAGGATTGCAGACCGGGTTGTAGTCCTGAATTATGGTAGTGTAATAGCTGATGGCATACCTCCTGAAGTAATGGAGAGGTCGGAAGTCAGAAAGGCTTATCTGGGATCAGAATAGATGCTTGAAATTTCTAATCTCATGGTTTTCTACGAAAACGCCCTGGCGTTGAATGATTTCAGCATGTCACTCCAGGCCGGTGGGATAATTGCTGTGATTGGCTCCAATAGCGCGGGCAAAACGACACTGATGAACACTCTTTCGGGTTTGATCATCGACACAAAGATAAAGGAACAGCGTAAAGGTGGCGAGAGGATAACAGTTTATGGAAAGATTATCTTTAATGGCGAAGATATAACTGACCTTTATCCGAGCGAACGGGTGAAAATGGGAATGGTCCTATGCCGTGAACGCCATCCGATATTTCCTGAATCCGACTTAATGGAAAATCTCCGTATAGCCGGTTACTTACGAAAGAGATCCGAAATCAAGGAAATGATTGATTATGTGTTTGATCTTTTCCCAACCCTGGTTAGGCTCAAGAATCGTAAGGCTGGTTTTTTGAGTGGTGGTGAACAGCAGATGCTTACAATAGGGATGGCGCTCGTAGTGAAACCCAGTCTGTTGCTTTTGGATGAGCCTCTCCTCGGTTTGAGTCCAATGATGCAGACAACTTTGGTGGACGCGATAAAAAAAATCAGGGAACAAACCGGCCTGACCATAGTTATCACGGAACAATTCGCCAGACCTATACTGCCTATGATCGATTACGGATACATAATTGAAAACGGAATGTTGACGCTTGACGGTACTGGGCTTGCACTGATGGAAAATCCGGAAGTCAAAGGGGCTTACTTCGGTGTCTAAAATAAAGTCATTTACTTTTGAAAGTTTTTAAAACATGCCTGCCTTAAAATATCGGACCATTTTTGAGGCTTTTTCTACGATGGCCGAAAAGTATCCGCAAAAAGTAGCGGTATATTTTCTGGGGTCTTCTTATTCTTATAAAGATACTTTGAATTTCTCTGAAAAATTCGCGTCGGGCTTGTATAAAATGGGAATGCGGAAAGGGGACCGCATTCTGATGTACCTTCCCAACTCAATTCAGTTCATTGTTTCATGGCTCGGTATCCAGAGGCTTGGGGCTGTACCTGTTCCGATCAGCCCCATATACACTGCGTTTGACCTAAAATACATGGCCAATGACACCGGAGCCAAAGTCGTCATATGTTCTGATCGTAACTACGGGTACGTAAAGCAGGCCCTGCCTGAGACCCAACTTGAACAGGTCATATTTACAGGTTTAATAGAGCTGTTACCATGGTGGAAAAAGGCCTTTGATTTCTTTGCGGATAAAGCGCCCAAAGGCAAAGTGGAAAAAAGCCCCCAGGTAAGTTCCATGAGGGACGTGATCAAGCGAGGCGTAAATCCTGCGCCCAAACCCGATATATGTGATCAGGACATTGCGCAAATCATGTATACAGGAGGCACCACAAAACATCCCAAAGGCGTTCCAATGAGTCATGGTCTGTTTCTGGTTTCCTCGGAGGAACAACTTGATGTTAGGAACCCGCTTTTCCCAAAACATGAGGATGTAATCCTTGCCGGTTCGCCGTTGTTTCACATTGCGGGGCAGACGTGTTCCCTAGCCACTGTAATTGTTGGTGGTGGAACGATGATTGTGTTCCCTAAGGTAAACCTGGATGCTTTTTTTGACGCAATCGAGAAACTGAAAGCCAAGAGTCTTGTTGGTGTGCCAGCGTTTTATCGAATGATCCTGGAACATGATCGTGTCGATCAATATGACCTTTCATCCTTGAGTTATTGTTTTTCCGCCGCAGATGTTTTACCTCTGGATGTTGCGAGACGATGGACGGACAAATTCCATCTACCTATTTATCAGGGTTATGGCGCGACAGAAACCTGCGGTGGAGTCATAATGTGCCCGACGGATCGCGAGAGCCCTCCAAGGACCATGGGATTAAGCGTTCCAAGCAAGCAAATCAGGATAACTGAACAGGAGGGGGTGGACGAAGTTCCTTTGGGAGACCCAGGTGAATTGCTGGTACATTCGGAACTGATGGTATCAGCTTATCTGAACAAACCGGAAGAAACTGAAAGGTCATTTGTAACCATAGATAGCAAGCTCTGGTACCGAACAGGTGATATAGTCAGGCAGGATGAAAACGGGTTCGTTTACTTCGTGGACCGGACTGTAGACGCTATAAAGCACAAGGGCTACCGTGTTTCCGCGTCTGAAGTCGAGGCGGTCCTTCAAGAACACCCAGCCGTTATTGAGTCTTGTGTTATAGGCATTCCGGATAAAAAAGTGGGTGAAAGAATCAAAGCTTTTGTTGTGCTCAAAAAAGACGTCAAAGGCGTCGCCGGTTATGAGTTGACGAAATTCTGCCGGGACCGACTTCCAGCATACAAGATTCCTCAATATATAGAATTTCGGGACATGCTCCCAAAATCCAAGGTAGGCAAA
Source organism: Syntrophaceae bacterium (assembly GCA_014874425.1). Taxonomy (GTDB): domain Bacteria; phylum Desulfobacterota; class Desulfomonilia; order Desulfomonilales; family Desulfomonilaceae; genus CAJBEZ01. Next base: position 5,035 of record JACWAG010000324.1, read on the forward strand.
TTACTGCGGAAAGAAATCAGGAGCGAAGAGCGCAAACGTCTCGAAACCTAGCCCCAGCAATGTTTGAAAACTTAGCCACAAATACATTTGTAGAATTAACCATTACTTTCAATCCATGATGATCTTTTTAAAAACTCACAAGAACCTGTAATCTCAGCTCATTGGGAGTTAGGTGATGTCGCAAAAAAGAGTGTTAATATTAACGTTGTTTGCCATGATCGCCTTTGCTGGAAATTCTTTACTGTGCCGGGTGGCGCTGAAACTGGACCAAGTTGACGCCACCAGTTTTACTTCAATTCGAATCATTTCAGGCGCCCTTACTCTTTGGATCATTGTGAGAATGCGTGGCGGCTCCCAGAGCACAGCGGGTAATTGGCCATCAGCCATAGCGCTGTTTTCTTATATGGCAAGTTTTTCATTCGCCTATATTAGTCTGCCGGTCGCCACTGGAGCGCTACTGCTCTTCGGCGCCGCACAGGCTACAATGATAGGCTATGGGCTGTGGACCGGAGAACGTTTGAGAATGAGGCAGGTAGCCGGTTTAGCAATTGCGTTTGGCGGACTGGTCGGCTTGTTGTTACCAGGTATTTCGGCGCCACCACTATATGGTTCCATACTGATGCTTTTCGCCGGAGCCTCATGGGGTGTCTACTCCTTGCTCGGCAAATTCGCCGGTGATCCTATTTTGGTCACGGCCGAGAATTTCCGACGGGCAGGTTATTTGACATTAGGACTGAGCGTGGTCATGGTACCTTGGGTGTCCATTGACATGGCGGGTTTTTGGTGCGCTTTGTCGTCAGGAGCATTGGCTTCTGGAGTTGGGTATATAATCTGGTACGCTGCATTACGCCAATTGAAGGTAACAAGCGCAGCTACAGCTCAGCTAAGTGTGCCGGTTATAGCCGCTGTAGGTGGCATCGTCCTGCTCGGTGAGCCTGTGAGTTTACGTCTCTTTTTCGCATCTACCGCAACCCTCGGTGGGATCGCCTGGGTGATTTTCGACATCTAGACTCATCCCTTGATTGCATTAGGGTTCACGATTGGGAGGATTTGAAACTTTATGTTGATATAGAATCTGATGGAGTCGAACGGCGCCTATTATTTTACTACCCGATGTCTAACAGTTTGGGACATCTAGGATCAAGGAGAATCACATGGATCAGAATCGCAGGGATTTTCTTAAGGGAGCGGGAATTGCCGCCGCCATAGCGGCGACTAGCGGACTAACGGTAGGACAGGTCGAGGCCCAGCCCGTTAAGACGAATGAGCGTGGAATGGCTCACGGGTTGACCTTGTTAACCATTCGTCGCAATGGCGAATACCGGCTCGGGGTCAAAACCGACAAGGGCATTCTGGATGTGCCACAGGCGGCAAAACTGCTCAACATGTATGCCCCGGCTACCATGCATGATCTGCTTCAAAAAGAGGAGGGCCCGAGTCTCAATGGGCTGGTGGACGCTGCGCTTAAATCCAATGCCGCGAGCACGGCTTTTATGAAAGAAAGTACAATAGAATATGGACCGGCTGTGACCCGACCGGAAAAGATCGTCTGCGTAGGGCTGAATTACCGAAGACACGCCAAGGAAGTTGGCATGGAGTTCCCCAGTCAACCGGTGCTTTTCAACAAGTACAACAATGCGCTCAATTATCACAACGGCACTATCAAACTGCCGGTAGACGTAGCCAAGAAGTTCGATTATGAAGTCGAGCTGGTGATGGTTATGGGCAAGGAAGCGAAAAACGTAACGGAAGCCGATGCCCTTTCCTATGTCGCAGGCTACTGCACCGGCAATGATTTCACGGCAAGAGACCTACAGTTGGAGACCCCCAGCAAGCAATGGATGATCGGCAAGACACCTGACCAGTTTGCGCCAATAGGCCCTTATTTGGTGACTGCGGACCAGATCGATCCTGACAACTTGAAGATCGAGTGCCGGGTCAACGGTGAGACACGACAATCCTCGAATACAAATGATTTCATCTTCAACTCCAGACAGATGATTAGCTTTATCTCCCGCCACATGACACTCAAACCCGGTGACATTATTTTTACAGGTACTCCTGAAGGAGTTATACTAGGTTATCCCAAGGAAAAGCAGGTTTGGCTCAAACCTGGCGATAAACTTACTTGCAGTCTGGAGAAGCTGGGTGAGCTGAAATTTGAATTGGTTTAACGCGCGGTTTCAGCGGCTAACTGCAACGTTCCGCCATGCCGAAGTGGTGGAAACCAGGTTATTTGTTAACCTTAGA
>JACWAG010000325.1 GCA_014874425.1 Syntrophaceae bacterium
CTGTTCAAAGAACTCGATCTGAATTTGTTTCCAGATCTCCCTCAACAGGACGTTGGAGACAATGTAACTCTAAAGCTCCGGGAAGTGGGCTATGGTATTTTTTTCTGTCGGAATACCCTGTGGGCCCCTGAACTTGACGATCATATATCCCCTGATTCACCGTTGAAAGGGGTCAGAGTGGACAGAGCGTTCGATGACGATTGGAATATAATATTTTTGCATTTGGGACGGGGTGTCCGCAGGTCCACAGGAGAACACAAGACAGGAACCAGTCTCGACAAATGGCTTGATGTTATTCACAATTCATTGATCAAATCTTCAACGGCTATGACTCATGTATAGCCCTCCCCGTGAAATCGGACGCTCGATCAGAATTAATCGGCTGTTAAACAAGACTGGGAGTTGATGCTTGCAAACTGAGAAAAAAATTAAGGTGTTCCTGACCGGTGGCGATGGCTTGGGCTGGGCCATTGACGAGGACATTCGACTTTCCGCCCTTGCGCTGGAGAGTGTAGTTGATCTGGTTGACCTCGAAGAGTGTGAAGTTGTTCATATGGCCTGGTGGGAAGGTCTTAACCTGCTACCTTGGGACAAGGTTCGTGGTAAGTGGATAGTTTCCCATGTGCCTGGCGAGCCCTTTCGATATTTCTCTCTGATGCCGCATCGACATGCTGTTCCAGTTATATCCACATGGATTTCCCGCAATTCCCAAGCAAAAAGCCAACTGGAATCGGTTGGAATTAAAAGCCAGTTTGTTCCTTATGCCATAGACACGACTTTATTTAAGCCGCTTCTTCCGGATGATCCTGAGTTACAAAAGCTACGTAGTGATTACAGAATACCGGCAAACGCCTATCTGATTGGATCATTTCAGAGAGATACTGAGGGTCACGATTTGTCAGCCCCTAAGCTGGTCAAGGGTCCTGACATTTTCCTGGAAATCCTCACCCAACTAAAAAGAAGAAGATTAAACTTTCATGCCATTCTTGCCGGCCCGCGACGGCACTGGCTATTAAGCCAACTTCGTGAACGTGAGATACCATTTACGTATGTTGGACAAGAGATTGGAATTGATGATTTAAAAGTAAATGCTCTTTCACGGGAAACTCTGAATCTTTTGTATAACATGCTCGATCTCTATGTTGTAAGCAGCAGATCGGAAGGTGGCCCTCACGCTATCCTTGAAGCCGGGGCTTCAATGCGTAAAGTGATCAGTTCAAGGGTCGGTTTGGCCACTGACACGCTCGAACCTGAATGCTTGTTTGATGATCCACTAGAAGCCGTAGATATAATAGATAGCGATATAAGCCGGAACGCCCTCGCCCCGTTAGTGATGGGGTTGCACGAGAGAGTAATTGAAAAGCATTCTCCAACATCCCTAATGCCTTTCTTTAGAAGTGTGTACTTCCAAATCAGCAACACGTTGCGTAACCAGGGACCCCAAATTAAGCCAGTTGATCTGGGCCGAGAAAGTGGAAAGTTTTTCGGGAGCAGGCCGACCAATTTGAAATCCAGATCCAAATTTACAATTTGTCTTTGGCACAGTTTCTTCAAGCCTCCTTACGGTGGCGGAAACCAGTTCATGATGGCCTTGAAGAAAGGCCTCCTGAAGCTGGGGGTGGAGGTCCGTGAAAACGAACTTGATGAGTCTATAGACGCTTATATTTTGAACTCAATCCATTTTGACGTTGAGCGGTTCCTAGAATTTGGCAGGAACCATCGACTAAACGTTGTCCACAGGATTGACGGGCCCATTCACCTGATTAGAGGATATGACCGCGAAAAGGATGACCTATGTTTTGAGTTGAATCAGAGATTTGCTTCAGCCACAGTGTTACAATCGGCATGGACATACCAACGCATTGCCGATATGGGATACAATCCTGTCAGCCCGGTGATCATACATAACGCAGTTGATAGTGATATTTTTCATCCTAAAGGGGGAATCCAGTTTAATCGAAATCGGAGGGTTAGGCTTATCTCGACAAGCTGGTCAGACAATCCCCGTAAAGGTGGTCCAATTTACCGATGGATCGAGAAGAACCTGGATTGGGGAAGCTATGACTACACATTCGTTGGAAATGTTTCAGAAAGATTTGAACGCATAAACCATGTTCCTCCGGTTGCTTCGGAAGAATTGGCCGATATGCTTCGAGATCACGACATATATATTACTGGAAGTAAGAACGATCCTTGTTCGAATGCGTTGATTGAGGCATTATCATGTGGACTTCCCGCGATCTATTATAAAGATGGCGGGCATCCTGAACTCGTTTCCGCCGGAGGATTGCCGTTCAGGACCGAGGAGGAGATATTGGAGCAACTGGACCGGCTCACGGACAACTATGAGTTGTTTCAGAACCTGATCACAGTATCAAAACTCGAAGATGTCGCGAAAAAATATTTGAGGATCGCTAGAGAAATCGCCTCATGAATTTTCACCTCGGCCTATTTTTCACTCGTGGGGTATCTCTAAAAACATGGGACATGGTAGGCAATCTCGATCGCGAGATAGCGATCTATCTTCGTATGATCAAAGCCGGAAATCATGTGACCTTTGTTACCTACGGCGATTCGGGAGACCTGAAATATTTAGAGCGATTGCAGGGAATAGGGATCGCTTGCAATGATCAGGGTTTGGACATGGAGCGTTATGAGTCCGATTTGCCTGATATCCATGGCAAGATATTAGAATCCCTGGACCTAATAAAGACAAACCAAACATACGGCGCAGAAATCGCATCAGAAGTGGCTAGTATTTTCGGAAAACCTTTTATAGCGCGTTGTGGTTACATGTGGTCCCAAAATTGCCTCAGAGAACATGGACCAGAGGCTCTAATCACGAGAGAGGCTTTTCGAGTAGAGAACAAAGTCTTTAACAAGGCCGATCGAATAGTCGTGACTACAGAGGCGATGCGAAAAGATGTTTCATTGAGAGTTAACGGGGCTGAAAACAAATTGGTGGTTATCCCCAATTATGTAGACACAGACATTTTTAGACCTCTAAATGTTCCCAAAGACCCGGATACTATAATTTTTGTAGGACGAATAGCCCCTGAGAAAAACCTTGAGGCGCTTTTTGAAGCTATTAGGCCGTTAAATGTAAAACTGAGAATCATAGGTGAGGGTAGGTTGCGTCCCTATCTTCAACGAAAATTCGCTGACATGGAGGATAGACTTATATGGGAGGGCGGTATCCCCAATTTCCAGCTTCCGAAATATATTAATGGAGCGAAAGCTTTTATTCTGCCATCAATGTATGAAGGTCATCCAAAAGCGCTAATTGAGGCGATGGCTTGTTCTGTTCCGGTTATTGGATGTGACTCTCCGGGAATAAGAGAAATAATTAATAGTGAAAATAATGGGTTGCTTTGCGGTACAGATCACCAAAGTCTTAGAACAGCGATAACGAGGGTGATGAATGAACCCGAATTCGCACAAATGATTGGAATTAACGCCAGAAAATTCGTAATAGATAATTATTCTCTTCAACGCATAGCTCACCTTGAACTTTCACTCATGTATAAAACGAGAGAAATTAATAAACAGGAGACTCGCGCCGAACAAATACAGACCTGAAATTCATCTCAACCCTATTGATCAACAATGTTTCATCCCAAAGTCACTGTCCTGATGTCAGTCTTCAATGGTTCAACCCATCTAGGGTCTGCCGTTGAGAGTATCTTGAACCAATCATTTACTGATTTTGAGTTCCTCATTATCGATGATGGTTCAACTGAACCAGTATGTGATCAGATTCGTAATTTTGGCGACGACAGAATAAGGCTTGTGGCGCACGAAAACAGGGGGCTTACAATGTCCCTTAATAGAGGATTGGCGCTAGCGGAGGCTGAATATGTAGCAAGAATGGACGCTGACGACCTAAGTCTGCCGGATAGACTTGAGAAACAGTTCGAAATTATTTCATCGTCCTCTAGATTGGAGCTGATTGGTACTTTCTTTAGCACAATCGATGAACACGGGACCGTTCTAAAAAAGAAAGAATTGATTATCGACCCAATTTACAGGCTATGGAGGTTACTGTTTCACAACAACTATGGCCACGGAACGATCATGTTCAGAAAATCCTCAATTGTTCGCGCAGGAATGTACGACACTCGGCTGCGGTTCGCTCAGGACTTTGACCTTTGGTCGAGGATTTCACGCAAGGACAATACCTTCGTCATCCCGGAGTTCCTGTACCAATATAGAATGAACACAAACAGCGAACAGGCTTCGGTTAAAAATTATGATGATCAGTTACAGGCTGCTATTTGGATCAGTGACAGGAACCTTCGATCATGTAATCCAAAATTGACTGAAAGGGACCTGATGGAATTGCGGTCATTATATTGGGAATTTCAAATGCCGTCAGTATCGGAGCGGGCGCCTGTTCTGGCTGTCGAGACATTGAAGGCTTTCTGTAACAAATATGACCTTGATGTCAGTGAAAGAAACTGTCTTGCAAGCCGTGTAGCGCTAGATTTGGCGGAAAATGTCAAATGATTGTGAAGGTGCCTAAATATTTATTGAATTTCTTTGGGTTAACTCCTATGATCGTAAGGATTGTTTTGAGTGACCTAGGAAATCTTATGTCCAGATCAAGAGTTGTCTGATCTGGAGGACTTGATTGAGTTCAGAGCCTTTTATTCTGGCCCGTTGTTAAAAATTTTAAGAAGTAAGGTAATTCCTCGCTTTTGTTACTTTGGAGAAAAAGGATGTCGGATAAAATCATATTCAGCAGGATCAGGTCATTCTTCAAGAGGATCCGGTCTGGTAATGGAACTGGGGAAGTAGCTTCACTCAGAAATGAACTGGAAATTCTAAAACGAGAGCTGGAAACTTTGAGAATAGTTAACTCGGAGCAGCCATCCATTGCAACAAGTTCGACTTTAACGCCTTGCTCTGTGGAGTTAGATAAGGATATGGGTTTGGTGAAGCAGGAAATTGAAATACTGCGAAATGAAATGCAAGATAATATTGCAGCGATACATAGGTTGGAGATCTTGACTCTTTCCGCCCGAATAGACCTTCTAACTGAATTCGGCAAGGCATTGCCGCCTACCGTGCCTGGCCGCACAAGGACCTCACATAAACCTAAAGGTTTTAGTTTTGGAATTATTACTAATGGAAAAAGGCCGGAGAAACTCTCGAAGTTGTTGGACTCCATAAGATTCCAGAAATTGTATCAGGATTATTATGAAATAATGGTCGCCGGGAATGTGTCAGGTTTGAACGGCACTGACGGTGTTCGGGCTTTTCCGATGGAAGAAGCTGCAAATCAGGGAAGGCTTGGCGCGATGCGAAATGTCCTGGCGCAGGCGGCTAAATTTAACAAATTTGTTTGCCTGGACGATGACTTTTTGTTGCATCCTCAGTGGGGTGAAGCGGTAAACGCCATCAAGGGCGATTTTGACGTGGCCACCGGGATAATACTTAACCCAGATCTTTCTCGTTACTGCGACTGGGTGAATATAATTGAGAATTACACTTATTTGAGAACATATGACCAGACTTTCGACAAGTGCCAGTATGTAACCGGCGGCTATGGGATTTATAAGGACTATTTGTTCAATGATCATTCATGGAATGATGATCTTGGATTCTACCAGGGCGAGGATGTCTCTTTCTCCAGACGGCTGTTCGACGCTGGTTATCAGTTGAAATTTATACCCAAGGCGATTGTCATGCATGATGACGAGCGATACAGACAGAAGGGATACGGCGTCATTAGGCTGAAACCGGCTGAAAAGCGAGCAGTAGACCCTAACCTAAGCATGAAGATGGAAAAACTTTGTCCAAGGACCCTTACGTAATAAATTGGAACATACGAAAGCGCCCCAGCATCTCTAGCAATAGAGATTAGCATGATCATTCAGGATAGAAATCAAATCAACGCTGCGGAAACAGATTCACCGTCGCGTTCTGTTTTGGGGCAAATCACTTTAAAGATTTTCCTTTCAAAAACCAATCCACTTTTACGGTTCGATACTAGAAGTCACATTGAGCTTAATACAGCGAGGGGCTCGGCATGACCATTTTGGTGATAGTAGTGTTTCTTACAATTTTCATTTCAGCTCATTGTTCTCTTTTTGAGGCGGTCCTATATTCTACAAGGATTGGAACGCTTGAGGTCGCCGCAACTAGAGACAATCAGTCTAAGGCCGCGAAGAAATTCATAAACATGAAGAAGTCGATAGCTGAACCACTTTCTTCAGTACTGATTCTCAATACAGTCGCCAATACGGCAGGCGCTGTTCTTGCAGGTTATTATGCCAACCAAGCGCTTGGTTATGGCCACATGCCCTTGTTTTCAGTTTTAATGACTCTCGGCATACTTTTTATGGGCGAGATTGCTCCGAAGACTCTTGGAGCGGTTTACTGGAGGAACTTGTGGCAGGCCGTCGTTTGGCCGGTCCATTGGCTAACAATAATAATGTATCCGGTTGTCGTATTGATAAAGTCGTTCACGAATATTCTCACCAAGGGTCATAGCGCCCCGACACTCACTGAGGAGGAAATTCTGGCGGTAGTGCGAATTGGGGCTCACGAAGGCGAAATATCTGATGGCGAAAGCGCTCTGGTACACAACATAATCAATCTGGAGAATAGGGCCATTCGAGACATTATGACACCGAGGACTGTGATTTTTTCACTGGATGCGGGCCTGACCATCGAAGAAGCTACAAGGGCCCTGGATCAGAAGGGTTTTACCCGTATACCAATTTATGAAGACGACCGGGAAAACATAACAGGTTATATTATGATCCATGATTTGCTTTCAGTCAAAACCCTGAGCAACCCGAAAGCCACGATTAAAACAATAGCAAAGCCAATACCGTTTGTTCCTGAAACTTGGGATTCACTAGCGCTGCTGACCAGCTTCCTGAAGCAGCGGAGACACATTGCGATTGCAGTTGATGAGTATGGAGGCGTAGCCGGATTAGTCACGCTGGAGGACCTGATTGAGACCCTGTTGGGTGACGAGATCGTGGATGAGACCGACAGGGTTGTAGATTTGCAGGAACGGGCCCGTCAGTTAAAGCATCAACGCCCCAATGGTTAGTCCGTTCATGCCTTTATGTTAAAAGAACTATTTTTTGTATTATGGATTTGCTGGAGCCAAAAGTAACTTGCTCTTGATCTCGGCCTGTGAGATTCTAAGGCTGGGAGATGGTGTAGAAAACTTGGGAATCGAGGAGGAAAACACATGATACCAAAGAAGATATTGTTTTGCACGGATTTCTCAGAAAACTCGCTGCCTGCGAGGAGCTATGCGGTTGATTTTGCAAAGATTTTTAACTCGAGTCTGTCGATCCTGCACGTTGTCAATTCTTCTCGTCTCGGCTATCCAGCCTTTGAGGCCGGCGTTCCTTTCGATCTTCAATCAGTCCTGCTGAATATTGAGGAATCGGTGAAAGCGGCCTTCAACGACTTTTTAGCGGAATACAAGGGCCAGTTGACTGAAATTATAACTACATCCCGAGTTGGTGTTCCTGCGGTAGAAATTACGCGATTTGTGGAAGAAAATGGAATCGACATGATTGTCATGGGGACCCACGGCTGGACCGGATTCAGGCACCTCATTCTTGGCAGCACGGCTGAAAACGTGGTCAGGACAGCCAAATGTCCCGTCTTGACCGTGAAATCATCTAAAAGTGAGAGTAAGAAATAACGACTGTCTTAACACGTCTCAGAAGTTGACTCGGTGCATAAAAAAACTATAATATAAAAGTTTGAACACATTATCGGAGCCGAAATGTTATGAAATTCTGGCGACTGCCACTAGATTCTGAGGCGCATTCAATTCCGCACGGGACAGTACAGATTATCGAAAATCGGTGCAAAGGGTGCGGCTTTTGTATCGAGTTTTGTCCAAACGGGTGTCTCAAACAGAGCAAGCGCTTTAATATCAAGGGATATCATCCTCCAGAGGTTGTCTCTCAGGCGGAAGACTGTGTCGAATGTGGGCTTTGCAGTCTTATTTGTCCTGAGTTTGCGATTTTTGTCGAACTCAAAGAAGCCAAGGAAATCACTGAGAATGACATCCTGAAGGTTACCACGAGATACTCGCGCAAAGACAAACGCTATGTGAAGGATTAGAAGCGGGAATATCTATTGGCGGTCTCAGATTTTCGTTATTATCGCCACGACAAATTTTATGTTTATTCTCAGATAATCTTTTCATGGGACCCTTCTCAATCTTTTGAGGAGGGTTATTACTGTAAGGACAGTTCCAAATGGGTAAAGAGCTTTTGACCGGCGAGCATTTTATACATGGTGACGCGGCTTGCGCAGAAGGCGGAATAGCTGCAGGATGCCGTTTTTTCGCCGGATATCCAATAACCCCGGCGACGGAAGTAGCGGAGCGAATGGCGCGGCGCTTACCCGAGGTTGGCGGTATATACATTCAGATGGAAGACGAAATTGGTTCCATGGCGGCGATTCTCGGCGCGTCGTGGGGTGGAGTAAAATCCATGACTGCTACGTCCGGGCCTGGTTTCTCTCTGATGATGGAAAATATTGGACTGGGCATGATGACTGAAACGCCGTGCGTAGTAGTTAATATTCAGAGGGGAGGACCATCTACCGGACTCCCAACTCTTGTGGGTCAGGCCGATGTGATGCAGGCCCGTTGGGGGTCTCACGGTGATTACGGCTGTATAGCGCTTGCTCCATCATCCCCTCAGGAATGTTTTGATCTGACTGTACACGCTTTCAATCTTTCGGAAATTTATCGTTTGCCGGTATTTGTCCTTGGTGATGAGGTGGTAGGTCACATGTCCGAGAAGGTTGTGATCCCGAAGAAGGAAGACATTTTCGTAGTTGATCGTCCAATCCCGTCGATGTCCAAAGACCGTTATCTTCCTTTTGATACGGTTTCCGATATGCCGGCCCCGATGGCTATAGCAGGCCAGGGGTATCATGCGCATGTTACGGGTTTGACTCATGATGAACGAGGTTATCCAGTAATCACCGATATTGTCCAGGAAAGGAACGTCCGCCACCTTGTCGACAAAATCAAGAACAACGCTCAGAATATTATTCGTGTAGAAACAATTGGGATAGAGGACGCTGAGGTAGTTGTAGTCGCTTATGGCTGCACGGCAAGGGTCGCCAGACAGGCGGTGGAAGACTTGAGGTCGGTCGGACACAAAGTTGGTCTTCTGAGGCTGGTGACTATATGGCCGTTCCCTTCGAGGCTGATCAGGTCGATAGCAGGAAGAGTAAGGGCTTTTGTGGTTCCTGAGATCAATTATGGCCAGGTGGCCTACGAAGTCGAACGGGCAGCCGGAGCGACTTCTGCGGTTCTTTTACTGGCGCTTATGGGAGGATCGATTCATACTCCAGGGGAGATTGAAGAGGCCGTAGGAGAGTTTCTATAACAATTCGTGTTTCAAGGAGCTTTCCCCTTGAAGCGATAATATCGTGATCCAGGTTAGGAACGACGATGAGAGTGCGTTGCAGGCAAGTTGAGCCATTTAACCAAGAAGCTGCGGATGACCTGATACAAAAGGACCACGGTCTCCATCCTGACGATAAATATCTCAAACCCGGAAGAATTCCTCATATATGGTGTCCAGGCTGCGGCCTGGGGGTCGTGCTGACTACATTTATTGAAGCGATACGGAGAAATGGGCTACCAATAGACAAGTGCGCCGTGGTTTCCGGAATCGGCTGTACAGGCCGAGTCGCCGGATATTTAGACATGGACACATACCACACTACCCACGGTAGGGCTATCCCATTCGCTACCGGTCTGGTTCTGGCCAGACCCGACACCTCTGTGACGGTTTTCTCAGGCGATGGAGATCTGTTTGCAATCGGCGGAAACCATCTGATCCATGCGGCGAGACGTAACATCAATCTTAAAGTTATCTGTGTAAACAACTTCAATTTTGGTATGACCGGCGGTCAGGTAGCTCCAACTACTCCTCTTGAAGCCAAAACATCGACTACCCCAACAGGGAACGCTGAACCAGCTTTCAATCTTCCTGCGCTAGCACATGCCGCAGGCGCTATATATGTCGCAAGGTGGACCACTTTTCATCCCCGACAATTGGTCCATTCGATTTCACAGACCCTTGAAAAAAAGGGTTTCACCTTTATAGAAGTCATCGCTCCCTGTCCTACAGGTTTTGGCAGGCCAAACAAACTGGGCTCAGGCCTCGATGAGATGAGATTCTATAGGGAGAATTCCGAGATTAAGAACGGAATGGACCCTGGTCTGGGGACGATAAAGCTTAGGGGCAAGCTAATTGTTGGGACTTTTGTCAACGAGGACCGGCCTGATTTTCTTGAAAACTACAACACGAATGTGGTCTCGAAGGTCGTCGGGAAAGGTGATAACCATGGGAAAGGGAGAGCCGCCTGATGGCCAAGAAAGAAATTAGAATGGCGGGGTTTGGAGGCCAAGGGATAATACTGTCCGGGCATATCCTCGGCAAAGCCGCCGCTCTTCATGAAGGGAAGAATGCGGTATTCACTCAGAGTTATGGTCCCGAAGCTCGGGGAGGATCATGCAGCGCCGACGTGGTGATCTCCGACGCAAAGATTCACTATCCTAAGGTCGTCGAACCAGATGTCCTTGTGTTGATGAGCCAGGGAGCGTGGGGCACCTACGGCGGTGTTGTGCGCGACGGAGGGGTATTGATCCTTGATGAAGATCTTGTAAAGATCGATCAGGATCCAACTGGTTTGACGGTTTATAGGGTCCCTGCTACTCGAATTGCCGAGAACATGGGGCGTCGGATTGTCGCAAACATTGTAATGCTTGGGGCTGTTACCGCATTGGGGCAATTCGTAGCTTACGATTCCATGAAGCAGGCCGTGTTGGCGTC
>JACWAG010000326.1 GCA_014874425.1 Syntrophaceae bacterium
AAATCAAGTAAAATACTCGTAGATACCAAGGATAATAAGAATCAGGCCTGAAATACAACCTGAAAATCTGCCAAACCAATGTACACCTGAATACCGCCCAAACTGTATGCCGAACCAAATCGTAACAATGCTTAAGATCACGACGGAAGCGATAGTCAGGGCTTTGTTGAGTCCCAGCAGGCCCGCTCCAATTCCATTGGTCAAATTATTCAATGTCAATGCTAGGGCTAAAGGGAATCCTTCCTTCACGCTGATATGTCCGGAAAAATCCGTATCAGCAAGAAAAGGGTGGTCAAGAATCGTAAGCATCTTTCTGAAAAACGATTGATTCGAAAAATTAGTTTTTTGAAGAAGCTCGGGGGCGTCACTTTCTTCCTCATCACGACGCGAAACCTCTTGGATCAAGACCCAAACCCCAGTGCATCCAATAACAAGAGCGCCCATAGCATTTGCAGAATTTGGGTTTATGACATTGCCTATCCCGTTACCTATGGCCATCGACACAAAGGTTCCAGTACCAGTGATAACGGCGATCAGCAAGTTCGAATCAAAAGGAATATTTATCCCTCTGGTACCATAGGATGTGCCTACTCCTACGTTATCAAAATTGCTTGACAGCGCCAACAACAAAATCGTTAGGATATGAAGATTCGTCATTTTACTATAGTTTCGCGATTTTCGAATATTTGAATCAGCGCGGATAGCGCGGCTGGTTGATTTTTCCCAACTTTATAATATCGCTAGCCTCCGATGAAATTCTCATAGAGAAATGACTCCTTCGTGCCGCAATCAGCATATCGGAAAAGGTGAAAGACTTCTTTTGACGGTACCATGGAGCAGGGTCCGCCACCAGTTTTCTTGTGCTGGCGAATTGCCGAACGAACCAGAGGACTACAAAGGAGTAGGCCCAGTACGCAAACATTGAAGAACGGACAACCGAAAGCTCTCTACGGCACTGAGGTTCTGCGGCCCCCAGGAGTTGCTTGGTCTCACGATTGGTCACCTCGATGCTCCAGCGAGCCCCGTATCGCTCAATGATCTCGCGAGGTCGAGCCTGGATATCTGTGTCGAAGAACACAATGTCGCCGTGATGTCCGCTCGGATCCACGACACAGTACTACAGAAACCGCCTCTTGGCCTGCATTATGATACCAAAGGGCCGTGAATTGATGGACCATCAACTTGATCTCTTTTCCGTAGCACAGGGCCCTGATTTCAGACCACTTCAGGTTCTGGTCTTTAAACATGGTTGCCGGGGTCGGCAATCGGTAACCTCTCTTACGAGGTCTGCCTCTTCGTGGAGTAACCGCTGGTTCAATAAGAGCAAACAATGCGGAATCGCCTCGCAGCCTTCCTGTAATATGTACGCCTTTGGGACGTCCTTTGAGGACCGTGTCACAACAGTAGCCAAGGTCAGTGACGACCCTCAGGCGCTCTCCATCTTCGAGGCACGAATGGGTCTGTTTGATAAGATCCAAAGCCAGTTCAGGCTTTTTCTTGTAGGGAAGACCCTGGGGCTTAACCCGGGCCTTAGGTGGCCACCAGAACCGGGCAGCTTATGGCACACAAAACATTCGGTCGTTGATTCCGGAAAGACGAATCACCAGACCGATGATGACAAAACACACGCCATAGCCCCTCTGTTTAGGCAGTTTCGGGGCAGAGCCATCATGCTGCCAACCGGCACCGCAGATCGCCTTATCGCAGTGCTTATTCAATGTGTCGTCAACGACCCCAGGATCTCGCCCCCCGCGGCGTTCAGTGTCTCGACCAAAACCCTGAAAAGGCAATGAGATACAAGGTCAATGCTCCATCGACCTTTTCCCAGAAATCGATAAATGGTGGCAAAATACCTCGAATGATGGAGTCTCATGGTCAGAATCACTTGGCTCACGGTGTGCTTTCCCACGGTCAGCGCCCAGCCTATCAAAAGGGCCACAAAAATCCGGTAACTCGGAGCGCTGAAGCATCGCATGAATCTAATCTCGTCAATCCCGAACGGATATGCTATTTCTTTCTTCATCTTGGCGTTCCTCCTTCCCCCTTGTTTGTTTCCAAAAAACGGGTTCGCGCGGAACACCTTCTTTTTCAACCATTATCCGTATGCCAAACTGTATTTTCATACAAAAAGGGCGAAACAATAATTGGAAAAGGCATTCGAATGTTTCGGGCTATCGAACAGGCATCTAGCCATGGATGCGAGCGAGAGTCGCCTTGAGCACGTTGGCCGAATTCTTGAGTTCTTGCACCTCTCTGGGCCAGAGGTCCAATTCCACGTGTTGGAGAACACCTTCACGACCCACAAGAGTGGGCACACTGAGACATACATCGGTGATGCCGTACGTTCCCTTTTGCAGCGAACTCACCGGAAGTATTTTCCTCTGGTCCAAGACTATGGAGTGCACTAGGCTGGCGACAGAGTTGGCCACAGCCCAACCGGCACCACCTTTCAGTTTAATCATCTCAGCGCCACTCTGTCTTGTCTGTTCAAAAATCCTGCTCTTCGTTGCTGAATTGAGATCAGGATGGTCACACAGAGAGAAACCGCTGTAGGTTGCAGATGACCAGATCGGTACCATGGAATCTCCATGCTCTCCCAGTATCGTGGCTTTCACCTGGGTGGGAGCAGCCCTAATTGCATCGGCTATGAATGAGCAAAAGCGAGATGTGTCCAAGAGTGTACCGAGACCGAGGATCCGTTCAGAAAGGAAACTGGTCTGCCTGATGGCCAAATGTGTGAGGACGTCGACAGGATTTGACACCACCAAAAGGATAGCATCCTGATTCAATTCCGCCTCCATAAGATTGTTTATGATGGAGGAGAAGAGCGAAACGTTGCGGTTGATAAGATCCAGCCGGGATTCGTCAGACCTGCGGCGAAGCCCTGCGGTGATAATAATCAAATCCGCTTTTGCTGCCATTGTCATGTCGCCAGTGTGTATTCGTTGATCGTGCAAGAGGGGACCGCCATGCATAAGATCCAAAGCTTCCCCCCGTACCAACCCTTCCGCAACATCGTGCAATATGATTTCCGATACTACTCCGCCCCACTGCAAGGCGTAGGCGACGCAAGATCCAACTCGGCCAGCCGCACCAATAATTGCTGCTTTCATCCATTCTGCTCCCCGTGGCCGTCTTGGCAAATCAATCACGAACTGGAGACCTGAGAAAGATGACGGCCAACGAAATGTCTATGCTCCGAGCCACGAATCCCTTTTAAAGCTTTTGTCAGTGGCGAGTCCAGTGGCCGAGCGTGAGATTTTTAGTTTGCGATAATCATTCTTCGTCAAAGCTCGTCAAGCGATTGATGCCGGCAGTAGCGCACATCATATCCTCCTCGACACTGCCACCGCTGACACCGACGCCGCCGATGATTTCGTTTTTACGTTTCAGAGGGAATCCACCCCCAAAAATGACAATGCGGCCTCCGTCAGCGTTGTGAATCCCAAACAGTGGCTGTCCCGGCTGGGCCAATTGGCTCAGTTCGTGCGTCGGGAGCTTCAACGCAACAGCAGTGTAGGCCTTGTTTATCGCAACATCAATGCTCACCAAAAGGGCTTGGTCCATACGTTGAAAGGCCACAAGATTGCCGCTGGCATCCGCGATGGCGATGACCACGGGAACACCAATTTCGCTGGCCTTTTCTTTGGCCGCATGAATTATTTCCAAAGCAAGGTCAAGGTCGATATCCATTTTGCCTCCTTAGAACACTGCTAAATGATTCGGAATGATTCGACAATCGTGCACCGCCGTTGGCGAGTGAACGTTTTGGCAGACGTCAAGCCTTCGCCAGTCGGGCCTGCAAT
>JACWAG010000327.1 GCA_014874425.1 Syntrophaceae bacterium
AATGAATTGGTGGTAAGTCTTAGATATGGGGATGTATTTGCCTATGGAGATATGGAAGCGCTTGTATCACGCTGTAAGGCGATTCTGAACAATCCACCGTTGAAAAGAAGAGATCAGGTGATGAGATTTATGATCAAGGAACATTCGTGGGATGAACGGGTCGGACGTTACCTAAACCTGTTTGAGAAAATTGTTGGAAGTAAACAATGAATGAAGATTCCCCAAGGCTAACTAAATGAAACTAGCGCTTGTTCGACCTCCCTTTTACTCGTTGTTTGGGGTAACTACCCCCAAGATGAAGACTTATCCACTCAACCTTCTTTATCTTGGATCTTATGTCCAAAAGAACACCAATTGGGAAGTATCCATAATTGATGGAGACAATGTTGTCAGAAAAGATGAGGCGCCATGTTTTTCCACAACATCTGACCCTGAACTGATTATGAATGCTCAAATTCCTAAGATGGAAGCTCTACTCAATGATAGAGAGAATGAGTTTTGGGACTTGGTTGAATCCGAGATAATTTCCCATAAACCTGACCTCGTAGGAATTACTTGTAATTCCGGATCTATGGACACCGTAAGAATCTTGGTAAAACGTCTAAAAAAGCTCGATATTCCGGTGGTTCTCGGCGGAAGCCATCCTACTGTTTTACCTGAACAAAGCTTGATCTATACATCGGCCGATATGGCGGTGATCGGAGAAGGAGAGATTGCCCTTGCGGACCTGCTTCATGCGTTTGAGGAAGGCGCCGATTTTTCAGAAGTCCGGTCCCTGGCATGGAGACGCAGTGAAGAAATCGTTATCAACTCCAGAGCGGATTTGATAACTGACCTGGATAGTTTACCAATACTTGACAGATCTCTAATCGACAGAAGCCTCTATTATGGTGACGTCATAATGACCGGTCGCGGCTGCCCTTTTGATTGCGCCTATTGCGCGTCCCGAAATATCTGGGGGAAAAAAGCGCGTTTGCGATCCGTAGATTCGATCATAGAAGAACTCAAAGACATAAGGCGCAGGGCTGAAGAATCTCTGGTCGAAAACGATATAAATGATGTGGATAGTTTACCCGGACGCTGGGTAGTAAAAATTCTGGACGATACTTTCACTGTTATTAAATCCCGAACCATGGACCTCCTGGACGCCATTATAGACAATGGGCTCAATTGCTTCGAGTATACGGGCGGAGTCAGAGCTGACACGCTTGATAGAAAGTTGGTGCAAAAAATGAGACAAGCGAATTTAAAGCGCGTGACCCTGGGGGTTGAAAGCGGGAGTCCAAAAATTTTGAAGCTTGTCAGAAAGGGAGAGACCAATGATCATGTTATAAACGCTGTAAGGATGCTCAGGGAAGAAGGCATAAAATCCCATACGTTCTTCATGATTGGCTTTCCCGAAGAAACTCAAGAAGATATAGAACTGAGCAAGAAATTGATTCTTAAAGCGCAACCCGATCACGTTGAAATAAACATGGTGACTCCTTACCCCGGAACAGATATTTTTTCGAAGATAATCAAAGATGATCCAAAAACTATCGGCCGGTGGTATCGTTGGTTCCATCAGGGTCTTGCTACACATTCCGAAACTTTAGGGTATGACCTGGACGAGGCTTACAGGAATTTCCTTGAATTTGCGAAAAAGTATCACGCTTCAAGAAAGATCAGTTCATCAGACGTGGATGAGACTATAACCAAAGGCTGCAGCTCGGCTGGTCATTAGCACAAACCAATAAGTTTTTTGTTAGTCTAGGGTTTTTCCAAGAGAGGCTTTAAGAATCATGGGCGATATAGAAATCTTTCCAGTTGAGACCAGGCAGGACATGAGAAAATTCGTTAATTTGCCATGGTCCATTTATCCACTTAATTCGAATTGGGTACCACCGCTAAAAAGTGATTTCAGAAAACTTTTGAACGCTAAAAAGCATCCTTTTTGGGAATTTTCGAAACGTGAGTTATTCATTGCAGAAAGGGGCGGTCGTCCGGTAGGAAGAATCGCAGCGATAATTGACGAAAATTATAATGATTACCACAAAGAGAAAATGGGGATCTGGGGGTTTTTTGAGTGCTTTAATGATCCTGACGCCTCTAAAGCTCTATTCGCGTCTGCTGAAGAATGGGTCCGGTCAAGGGGCATGGAGTTTATCCGAGGCCCTCTCAATCCTTCCACCAATTATGAGGTCGGTTTGCTCGTCGAAGGATTTGAACACCTTCCTACAATCATGATGCCATGGAATCATCCTTATTATTCAGCCTTGGTTCAAAATTCAGGCTACATGAAAGAGAAGGACTTATTCACTTTCAGGGTCTACCAAACCGACCCTGCCGGACCGCGAATTGAGCGCCTTGGGAAAAGGGTCCTAAGCAAAGGACATGTAACCATTCGAAATATTTCGCGTAAGACTTATGGCTCTGATATAAAACTCCTCGCCAGACTGTACAATCAGGCATGGGCTGAGAACTGGGGCTTCGTGCCTATGAGTGATGGAGAAATAGAAGACTTGGCCGTCAACCTGAAAAGGGTCCTGGAGCAGGATCTGGTGTTTTTCACTCTATATGACGGGGAACCAGTCGGGGTTGTAATGGTTCTGCCGGATATGAATCCACTACTGAAACAAGCCAATGGAATGATGGGCCTCATCACTGGGATTAAATTCTTGCTGAGACGAAAGTTTACCGTGGGCTTTCGAGCCGCCATGGGTGGCGTTAAAAAGGAATTTAAAAGATTGGGGGTTCCTCTTGTTGTGTTCCACCATTTAGATACGCTCCTGCGTGGCCATAAACAAATTCAATTCTTGGAATGTGGGTGGAACCTCGAAGACAATAGAGATATTAATGAACTTGAAATTGAGATGGGCGCCAAGAAATACAGTACATACAGAATTTATAGGAAATCTTTTTCTTAATTATCAATATCGAGGGTTGAGGATTGAAAATATTATTAATTAATCCTGAGTTTCCGGCTTCCTATTGGAGTTTCCCTGAACAACTCAAATTCCTTGGAGCAAAAACCATGAATCCCCCGCTGGGTTTGCTGACTCTTGCGGCCCTTTTGCCTAAGGATTGGGAAATACGGCTTGTGGACCTCGCTGCTCAGCCAAAATCGGACCTGGATTGGAATTGGCCTGACATGGTGATGATTTCAGGAATGTTGATTCAAAAAGGTAATCTGGTTGAATTGATCAAAGAAGCTAAAAGTAGAGGTAAAACCGTAGTCGTCGGTGGGCCTTATCCGACCTCAGTTCCGGAAGAACCACTTGCAGCCGGATGCGATTTTCTGGTTCGCGGTGAAGGCGAAAACACAGTACCATTGCTTTTGGAAAGTATTAAACAGGGGAAATTAGGATGTGTCATAGAAAATCCTGAAAAACCTGACTTGGCCCTGTCACCTGTTCCAAGGTTCGACCTTCTCAACCTTCGAAATTATGAGGCTATGGGTATACAGACATCTCGTGGATGCCCTTTTGGATGCGAGTTTTGTGACATTATAAATTTGTACGGATCAAAACCTAGGTATAAAACGCCTGCGCAAGTCGTAAAGGAGCTTGACACCGTTTATAAACTTGGTTGGCGAGGCATGATATTTATCTGTGACGATAATTTTATCGGTAGCAGAAAACACGCTGTGGCCCTGTTGAAGGACATGGACGTATGGATGAAGGCAAACTCAAGCCCATTTAGCTTTATAACTCAGGCCTCCATTAATTTGGGTCAAGATATTGAGTTGATAGATCTCATGACTCAACCCAATTTTGCGACAGTTTTCATAGGTTTGGAGTCTCCGGATGAAGACGTTTTAGCGGGAGCTAACAAATTTCAGAATATTAGGAATCCTCTTCTGGAGTCTGTAAACAATATAACCAGGAATGGCCTTACTGTATTAGGGAGCTTCATTATCGGGTTCGACGGAGAAAAACCGGGCATGGGGAAAAGAATTGCCGCCTTTGTAAATGAAACGAATATCCCGATAATAATGTTCAACAAGCTTCAACCTATCCCAAACACAAAACTGTGGGATAGATTAAAAGCCGAAGGCCGGCTTTTGGAAGGCAAAGATGGCGGAAATTTCATAACATCAGATTTGAATTACATTCCATCCAGACCTAAATGGGAAATCGATCAGGAATTTAGAGAAGTATGGGATGAACTTTACAATCGATCAAATTTCTTGTTACGCGCCTACAAATATTATCTCTCCATGCGTCCTACAAGAAAGGCTGGCGCTAAGAAACAAGGGATCAAAGTTGTTGAACCTCCTGAGGAAAGCCGCAGTCTGAGTGCGACACTGCTTGACATGAGTCAGATTGTTCGTTTGAGCTGGAGGCAGGGTGTTGTTGGTGACGCGAGACTCCAGTATTGGACCCAATTGTTTGGTATACTTAAGAAAAACCCCAGTCGACTGGTTCCTTATCTGACTTCACTAGTAATGGCGGAAGACCTGTTCAAGCTGAGAAAAGAAATCCTGTCTGATAAGAATCTTCCAGAACGGGCTTGACATAGGAACTCAGTTTGTTAAACTATAAGGATGCCGCGGGGTGGAGCAGCCAGGTAGCTCGTTGGGCTCATAACCCAAAGGTCAGAGGTTCAAATCCTCTCCCCGCTACCAAATGAATATTTAAGGTCACCGGTTTTCGCCTGTGGCCTTTTTTGCTTTTACGTTGAAACCAGAATCGAGTTGGCTCTATCGGCCAGGAAGTTCCG
>JACWAG010000328.1 GCA_014874425.1 Syntrophaceae bacterium
GGCTACAAAGCGAGAACGAATTCCTTTACGAAGAATCATCCTGTTTTCATTGTTGACGTTAGTCTTCTTCGCTACTGGAAGCTACTGGCTCTGGATTTACTGGCTTAGGCCCCCGCTGGAAGTTCATATGGTCAAGGCTTCAATTACCTTTCCCTCAAGGGCACTGACAATTCTCAACGCAAGTGGCTACGTCGTTGCTCAAAGGAAGGCTGCGGTCTCATCCAAAGCAACTGGCAGAATTGAACACCTTTATGTAGAGGAAGGTAGTTTTGTTAAACAGGGGGATGTCGTGGCGCAGTTAGAAAACAGCGATTTGGAAGCCGCTGTCGATGAAGCCAAGGCGAGCCTAAGAGTGTCACGCGCCGATCTTAATAGTGCGGATGCTGAAATGGACGACGCCACGCTGAATTTCAACCGTCAAAAAGTTTTGAAAGAGTCCGGTTCGGTTTCAGAGCAAGCCTTTGATTCGGCCGAAGCCAGGTACAAAAAGGCCAAGGCAGCGTACAGGTCAGCACGATTTCGCGTTGATAAGGCTGAAGCCGCTGTAAAAGTTTCCGAAGTAAATCTGGATCAGTCTTATATCCGGGCGCCTTTTGATGGGGTCATTTTGACAAAAAGCGCTGAAGAAGGAGAAGTCGTTGCTCCTATGGGGGCCTCCTTGAACGCCAAAGCTTCGGTTGTCTCGATGGCGGACATGAAGTCTCGGATGGTTGAAGTTGACGTTTCGGAATCTAGCCTGGAAAAGGTTAAAGTAGGTGGTCCGGCGGAGATTCGTCTCGACGCGTTTCCAGGTGATCGATTCGAAGGACAAGTGTATATGATTGTGCCGACCGCCGACAGATCTAAAGCTACTGTCCTTGCAAAGATTAAGTTTGACAGGATTAGCGAAAAAGTGTTGCCGGAGATGAGCGCCAAGGTGTCGTTTCTCTCGCGACCGCTAAAAGAAGGTGAAGACAAGCCGTTCCTGGGTGTTCCAACAAATTCGATAGTAGAAAAAGGGTCTTCTCGCATTGTCTATCGAGTCAAAGATGGTCGAGCGCAAATCAATTCCATTGAGACAGGGAGGTCTTGGGGCGAAACAACAGAGATACTATCCGGCTTAAAAGAAGGAGATACAATAGTAATGAAACCTGATTCCCGTTTGACTGATGGTAGAAGAGTTAAAATCAAGGAGTGAGACAGTTTCTTGTGGGCCAATCCAATATAGTAGTAATTGACGAATTATCAAAATCATACAGACGTGGAACTCAGAAAATACCTGTACTCATTGGTATAAGCCTAACTGTGGGGGAAGGTGAGTTTCTTGCGCTCATGGGACCTTCGGGTTCTGGTAAGACCACATTACTAAATATGATAGCAGGAATAGATAGGCCTGATAGTGGTCGATTAATAGTCGGAGGAGTCGACATCGCAACCTTAAACGAGTCAGAACTGAGCAAGTGGAGAGGATCCAATGTAGGGTTTATTTTTCAGTTTTATAATCTGATCCCAGTCCTGGACGCTTTAGAGAATGTTCAACTCCCGTTGCTGCTGACTTCCCTGTCAAGGCACGAGAGACGAGAACATGCTATTGCCGCCTTGGAAGCGGTTGGCCTTGTTGATCGTATGGACCATTTCCCATCTGAGCTATCAGGCGGACAACAACAAAAAGTCGCCATAGCGCGAGCAATCGTGACGGACCCACTATTAATCGTAGCAGACGAGCCCACTGGAGACTTGGACAAGAAATCCGCCTCAGATGTCCTAAATCTACTCTGGCAGCTTAACGAACAATTCGAAAAAACAATAATAATGGTGACTCATGATCCACGAGCAGCCAAAAAATCTAAACGTATCCTGATTCTTGACAAAGGTGTCCTTGCCGATTCTATGAAGGACGGTTTTTAAAAACCGATCCATCTCACGAATTCTTCAGAACTCGCCCTTTCCGATCTAAACCGGTTTATCGGCGCCTCATCCTCCGGGTAGCCTATCGCTACGGACATTACTAATGTCTTGGTTTCAGGAACATTCAGAGCGTCTTTGATCTCATCCTCATATGATGTCACAAGTCCAATCGGGCATGTGGCGAGGCCGTGACCAGCGGCAGACAAAACCAGATACCCCAGGAAAGAGCCAATATCCGTTAGACGCTGGGGCGGGAAGCTGTCATCAATGAATACAAATAAAACTGCCGGCGCTCCATAAAATTTCAAGCTACCTGTATTTACGAATGTTTTGAAATCAGTTCCCATTTCTTCAATCAGAGGAGTCATGTCTTCGGCTGCGCGTCTGGCTCTCTCAATAAATTTATCTGGGATTTTTTGCGTTGCTCCAGGGCCGCAAGTAATTTGATGTTCCTTGAATCTCTTCAATAATTTTCTGGAAAGCCTTGCCGCTTCTTCACTCGAGACAACATGTACTTCCCATGGTTGCATATTTATAGCCGAGGGCGCGTTAGCAGCGTCCGCTATTACATTCTCCAATGTTGACCTGACGACGCTTTTGTTTAGAAAACTTCTTGCGCTTCGTCGTTGTCGTATTGTTTGAAGTAAATCCATTTAAAAAGCCTCCAGTGGCAGGATTCATAAAGATTAAAATGAGCGAAACGCTTGGGTTTCTTGCTCTATTCACTCAAAATAGTTATACCTCATGAGATGAATTAACAAACTTTTATAAAAACATCCGGTCCTGTATGATGACTCGTAATCAAAAAAAAGCGACTTTTGGAGAAACTGTTCTTGTGAAAATTAGAACTTTAATGGTCTTGGGATCAATAGTGTTAATAGTGGGAGTGAACGTAGGCTCAACAAGGGCCGAAGATTTTCTGGATACATATAGAGCAGGGCAGCAGGCGGAAGATTCGGGCTCTCTTGATCAGGCCATAGCCCTATATTCCGATGCGGTCAAGATGGCGCCTCAATCCGTGCGTGCTTGGGCTAAGAAGGGGGAAGCCTATCTAAAAAAGGGTGACCCCAAGGCCGCAATAAAGGACCTGATCCATGCGACCAAGTTGGACCCTGCTTATGCGCCGGCGTTTGCAAGACTTGGTTTCGCATACAACGCTATTAACGAATATTCAAATGCTGTCGAAGCCTTGAATGTGGCTATCAAATTGGAGCCAACATCCTCCGAGGCGCTGAACACGAGAGGCTTCGCATTTAATGGATTGAACGATTACGATCACGCAATAAAAGATTTCGATCGTGCGATCGCATTGAAGCCGAATGACGCAAGGTATTACAACAACAGAGGATTTGCTCTCAATGGAAGAAATGAATACGGTCGGGCGATTCAAGACTTCGATAAAGCCATTGAGCTAGACCCTTCCAATGCCATGGTTTACAACAATCGTGGTGTAGCATACATGCGTCAAAAGAAGTTTGATCAAGCTCTTGATGATTTTAACAAGGCTATTGAGATTAATTCCAAGTTCGCATCAGCCTATCACAACCGTGGCATGGCATTCAGCGGAAAAGGTCGCCATGAAAAGGCAGTTGACGAATTCAGCAAAGTGATTGAGATGAATCCAAATTCTCCCGTGTTATACAAAGATCGTGGAACAGCCTATGCTAAACTGGGAGAATATGGACTGGCAAAAAAGGATTTGGAGAAATCCATTGAACTCGACAAACGATTCGCTCCAGGTTACTCGGCGCTTGGACTTCTCTTGGCCACAGCTAATGATCCGTCAATTCGGAATCCAGTTCTGGCGAAGAAGTTTGCCGAAAAGGCCGTGTCTATGGGGGACGCGACGACGCCGGAGTTGACACGAAATCTTGCGGAAGTCCACAAATCTCTAAATGAAGACGCGGCCGCTATCCTGACTTTGCGGAAAGCTATTTCGATGGACCCATCGAACAAGGAATTTGTAGAGTTGCTCCAGAAATGGGAAAAGGAATCTCCTGTGAGAGTTTCAAATCGTATTCAGTTAACTCACCCAAAGGTATTTTTCAATTTATGGTAATGACAGGAAGTTTTATTGATTAGAGGTAGTCGTGGTCGAAGTGAGTCATATTATTTCCAATTATGTGAAGAGGAGACTGGGCTTTACGGGGACAAAGGCCAACAAATCCAGGGTTGATGTCACTGAATCTAGAATTATCAAAGCTTTTGATAATCTTCCGTTGGAAATCCTGAATCTTTTCCTGGATGGATCACGAAATCTATCTATTAGGATAATCCCTGATCCTAAATTGCCTTTTGGGATGAGGACTATAACCGAACGATCTCCAAATGGGCTGGTTTACACATTAAATATCTGTGATGAAGCCCAGGACTGGCCTGAAGATCATTTCTTGGGGGCCGTTCTGCGAGAATTAGGGCATGTCACAGCGGAACTTCCTCCTGAGGATGAATGGCCTGTGGAACGTGGGGCAAGGGCTCGATTCAAAGAGTCTACCGAATGTAAGGCTGATGCTTTGGTGTGGAGTTGGGGCCTTAGACATTATGATATAATTTACCTCAGTGAGACTTATCCGTCTCACTGGGTAGATAAGATTGTAAATGATATTGGCATGATGATTCTAACAATGAGTAACCCTCAGTAGGGGGACACCCTATAAATAGAAAGACCCTACCCAACTGAGACCACGATCGCTCGAAACGCTTACTTCTAAAAAGGCTTTTGGACTAGCTCAAGCGCCTTCTCCACTACATTCTCAACGTTAAAACCGTAATGGGATAAAACAACTGACCCTGGCGCAGACGCCCCAAATTTGTCAATCGATATCACTTTGCCTCTCGATCCTACCCATTTCTCCCATCCCAGTGAAGACCCTGCTTCTACGGCTAATCTTGCTTGTATTTGAGGAAGAAGGACCTGGTCAATATATTCTCTTGGCTGTTTTTCAAATAAGTCCCAGCTAGGCATGGATACAACGCGGGTGGCGATGTTGTGTTCTTTCAACAATGTGTCCTGGGCCTTTAAGGCAAGATTAACTTCTGAACCGGAAGCTATCATAATAAGAGAGGGGTCCTTTTGACTGTCGGAAAGCACGTAAGCTCCACGTTCCAAAAGAGCCGCGCTTGCAAACTTTTTCCTGTCAAGAATGGGAAGGCCCTGTCTTGTAAGTACTAGAGCGACAGGCCCTTTACTTCTCATCGCAATTCGCCACGCTTCCGCTGTTTCATTAGCGTCTGCTGGTCTTATAAGGCACAAATTCGGCATAGCCCTAAGGGAAGCAAGATGTTCGACTGGCTGATGTGTAGGGCCATCTTCCCCTACAGCCACACTGTCGTGTGTAAAAACATATATCGAATGAACTCCCATTATCGCTGACAACCTGATTGCAGGTCTCATGTAATCACTGAATATAAAAAAAGTGGCCCCATAAGGTATCACACCACCATGAAGCGCCATTCCGTTAACAATGGCTCCCATGCCAAACTCACGAACACCAAAGTGAATGTTACGTCCTGAAGATTGATCCGGGGCCTGCGCCCCATCACCTGAGATTATCGTTTTGGTAGATGGGGACAGATCTGCGGAACCACCAATAATATTTGGAACTTTTTTAGCGATAGCGTTCAAAACCTTGCCTGAAGAAACTCGAGTAGCTTCCGGTTTGTCCTCCGGCTTGAATACAGGAACCTCCGAATCCCAATTTTCCGGAAGGTCGCCTCGAACCTGACGCAAGAACCTTTCCGCCTCTTCAGGAAACTTTCGGGAGTAATCATTCATTTGAGTGTCCCATTGTTTTTCAAGATCTTGGCCACGTTCCACACATTTTTGGAAATGCGTCAGCGCTTCTTTAGGAATATAGAATCGTTTATCCGAGGGCCACTCTAGTCTATCTTTCGTAGCTTTTAACGCCTCTTCGCCGAGGGGTTCACCATGAGCGGAGGCGCTATCTTGCTTGGGGCTGCCATAACCGATGTGCGTTCTAACGATCACGAGAGAAGGTCGGCTGGTCTCATGTTGAGCTTCCTCAATGGCCGCCTGAATCGCTTCAAGGTTGTTGCCATCAGAAACTCTCGTCACATGCCACCCATACGCCTGGAACCTGGCTCCTACATTTTCGGTGAAAGCGAGATCGGTACTACCTTCGATTGAAATCCTGTTATCGTCATACAAATAAATAATCTTGCCAAGTTTGAGATGACCGGCGAGAGACGCTGCTTCGGAAGAAACACCTTCCATCATGTCTCCGTCTGATACGATCGAGTAGATATGATGGTCAACAATTGGAAAACCCAGTTTGTTGAAATCAGAAGCTAGAAAGCGCTCGGCTATGGCCATACCTATCCCCATGGCAAATCCCTGCCCAAGAGGCCCCGTAGTCGCTTCTACTCCAGGAGTCATCCCGTATTCCGGGTGACCTGGAGTTTTGCTCTCCCATTGACGGAAACGCTTGATTTCCTCAATAGATAGATCATAACCGGTGAGATGCAACAGCGCATACTGCAACGCCGAACCATGACCCGCTGATAGTATGAAACGGTCCCTGTCTGGCCAGTTCGGATTTTGTGGATTGAATTTCAAGAAACGGGTCCAAAGCACATACGCCATTGACGCCGCCCCTAAAGGCAATCCGGGATGACCTGAATTGGCCTGCTGTACCATGTCTACCGACAAGGTCCTTATTGTGTTAATACAGAGCTGGTCTATAGAATCCCCTGACGCGTTCATAGTAGTATTCCTTATGAATCAATGTAAATCCATTGAATCATAACCGATGATAAATGGTTTTCACAATTAATTTGTTCTCAACATTGACAACATCTTTTCCGGATCATTAGTCGGCGACTCACATGTGTAGTTGCCACAAACATATACTGTCGCTCGTTGGTTGACCATTCCGAAATCTTTAGTATAAGACGCTATCGAAATAATGTCCGAGTCTTCCTCTCCACAAGGCTTAAAAACAACTACTTTGTTTGGGATATATGACGCATTTAGATGACTCAGGATATTTTCAGTTTCAGTTGATCCTTTCGGACCAACAACAACCACCTCAAACGAAGGGCCGAGAAGAAAATCTAGAAAAAGTAAAAACTGTGTGTAGGCTGACGGGAACTGTGTCAAAGGACCGGAAAAAGCCTTTCCAATATCTGAGGCCATGGAATCAAGTTCCGTTGAACCGGTGATTCTGGAAAGTTTAATCAAATTCATTGCGGCGACAGAGTTCCCTGACGGTGTAGCGCCATCGTATATCTCTTTCTGCCGTACCAGAAGTTTTTCACTGTCATTTGCGGTAAAGAAAAATCCACCTTGTTCTTTGTCCCAAAAGCGTTGAACAAAATCCTTGTTCAGATCAACAGCAATCTTTAAATATTGCGGCTCAAAAGTTGTTTCATAGAGTTCAAGCAGCCCCCAGACAAGAAACGAATAATCATCCACGTGAGCTGAAAGGCCAGCTTCCCCGAGACGATACCGGCGTAATAATCGTCCATCGGTGTCACACATGCTGGTAATGATAAAATTGGCCGCTTTTCCCGCCGCGACAGCGTAAGCCTTGTTTCCAAAAACCCTTGAAGCTTTTGATAAAGCCGCTATCATCAATCCATTCCAGTCTGTGAGAATTTTGTCATCTTTGTGAGGATGGACACGTTTCTCTCTGATTTGTAAAAGTCGTTTTCGAGCGCTTTCCCAGATTTCCTGAATCTGATTTTCCGAGAAGCCTAATTGACCATTTAACTGCTCTAAAGGTCTTTTTAAATGGAGGATGTTTCGGCCGGTTAGGGACTGGGTGGTTTCTTCTTTGAAATTGCCCATGCTAAAAACGTTGAAGGCCCGTTCTACAAGATTGGCCTCAGTGTCTGGTAAAGCTCCTCGTATTTCGTCTAGGGTCCAGAGATAAAATTTCCCTTCCTCGCCCTCACTATCGGCGTCTTCAGCCGAATAAAAGGCGCCTTCTGGAGATGTTAAATCACGCAAAACATAATCGAATATTTCTTCCGCCGTTTTCTTGTAACTGATTTTACTGGTAGCCTGGTACGCTTCAGTGTAAGCGAGGGCTAGCATGGCCTGATCATAAAGCATTTTTTCGAAATGAGGCGTCAACCACTGGGCATCCGTCGAATACCTGTGAAACCCAAACCCAACGTGATCAAAGATCCCACCCAAACGCATTTGATCCAAAGTTTTTGTGACCATTTGAAGAGACCTTTCATCGCCTGAACGCTTCCAATATCTTAGTAGAAACAAAATATTATGGGGTGTAGGAAACTTTGGGGCCTCACCAAAACCTCCATACTTTGGATCGAATCTCTGAGAAAGTTGCTGGAACGCAGTCCTAAGAACTTCAAGATCAAGCGCTCCTGATACTCCACGTGGGGCTGGAACATTCAAGGCTGTAACAATTTTCTCTGTGGCGTCATCAATTTGGGCCCTGTCATTTAACCAAAGATGTTCTATTCTTTCGGAAAGCTCAATGAGTCCTATTCGTCCGTGTCGGGAATTTTTTGGAAAATAGGTTCCAGCAAAGAAGGGCTTTCGGTCCGCTGTCATTACTATGTTCAACGGCCAACCGCCTCCACCTGTCATAATTTGGCAAACAGTCATATAAGTGTGATCTATATCCGGTCGCTCTTCTCTATCGACCTTAATTGAAACGAAAACTCTGTTCATGATCTCAGCGACTTCATCATCTTCAAAGGACTCTTTTTCCATTACATGGCACCAGTGACATGTTGAGTAACCTATTGACAAAAGAATGGGTTTGTCCTCCTGCCTTGCCCTTTCAAAAGCCTCAACGCCCCATGGGCGCCAATCGACCGGATTGTAAGCGTGCTGCAAAAGATATGGGCTTTTCTCACCAATCAATCGGTTAGGGCGATTCTTGCGGAGATTGACCGGGTCTGAAAGCCGGTTGTCATGGCCTTTGGTGGGTTTAAATGACATGGGATTGTCTCCTGTCTAGCAATTTCAGGTTTTGCGTTAAAAACATTATCAAATATGTAGAGTGCAATACGGGTCAAAGGATTCGGATTCAGATGTAAGTTCAATCGCAGAGAGCAGACCGACTATTTTTCATGGAAGCACGTTAGTGGACGTTTTCTAGGCTTGCTTGTCATTGAGTAGTGATCTAAACTGGTGAAAATAGCCACTTAATATCTAAAGATTGGAACCCCCGCTAAACATTGGCCTCTTCCGGAGGTGTTTTCTTGCAAGATTACGAAAAAGACAAGGACCAACTCATTGCTGAATTGAATGAGATGAGGCGACGTGTTTCAGAACTCGAAACAATTTCTTTGTCTGCTCGAGAACTTCAAGAAACTATTAAATCCTCCACCTTTGAAAATCAAAAACTACGATCAATGATCAATGGCATGGAAGAAGGTGTTGTACTGGCTGACGCTGATGGGATCGTTACAGAAGTCAATAACTGGTTTCTGAAAAAGGCTGATTTGAGCCGCGATCAACTAATAGGCAAAACTATTTGGGATTTTCACACTAACGCCGAAGTATCCGCCAGGGTTAAAACTTTGTTCTCGGATTACGGGAAGGAACGAAAAAGAGATCCTCTTAATCTGAATCGCGAAATGTTCGGGTTACATGTCTGCCTCAGGGTTCAACCGATGTTTGTGAACAGTCACTTTCAAGGGATTATCCTAAATATTGTTGATATAACGGACCAAGTGATAGCGCGTATCGCGGCTGAATGCGCAAATGAGGCCAAGAGCCAATTCCTGGCGAACATGAGTCACGAGATCCGTACACCTATGAATGGCATCATAGGTATGACAGAGTTAGCCTTAGGTACTGAACTAACCGGCGAACAAAAAGAATATCTCGAGTCGGTAAGAATTTCGGCAGACGCTCTACTGTCATTGATAAACGATATACTAGATTTTTCGAAGATGGAGGCCGGAAAATTCGAGCTGATAAATACGGACTTCAGCTTAAGAGATTGTGTCGGAAACACTATGAGCACCCTGGCAGGCCAGGCTCATGCCAAAAAGCTCGAGTTGGCTTATTCCATAGCAACAGAGACCCCCGATAATCTGACAGGCGACCCGGGACGTTTACGTCAAATCCTGGTTAACCTTGTGGGTAACTCAATCAAATTCACCGCCAAAGGCGAAGTAGTGCTTAAAGTTTGTCCTGAGTCCGAGAGTGATGAATATGTAGAACTACATTTTACAGTGATAGATACTGGAATTGGTATCCCTAAAGACAAGCTGGGTAGAATTTTTAAAGCTTTTGAGCAAGTAGATGGCTCAACCACTCGAGAATATGGCGGAACAGGCTTGGGGTTGGCAATTTCGTCTCAGCTTGTTGAAATGATGAAAGGCAAAATCTGGGTGGAAAGTGAAATCGGTCAAGGAAGCGTTTTCCATTTTACTGCGCGTTTCGAATATCCTTCAAGTCCGGTTCGCAGGGTTATTCCCAAAGGTAAATCAACGCTGGCCGGTTTAAGGGTGCTTGTAGTTGATGACAACGCGACAAACAGGAGGATCTTGGAAGACACTTTGCGGTCCTGGGGCATGGTCCCAACCGCTGTGGCCGACAGCACCACGGCTACTGATGTAATTATTTCGGCTAACAATAGAGGAGAACCTTTTTCGCTGGCGTTGTTGGATTTCATGATGCCGGAGATGAATGGTTTTGAACTTGCAGAAGCCATAAGTCGAACAAGGGGATCCAACCTGGAGAAAATAGTGATGCTAACTTCAGGCGGGCAACGAGGCGACGCTGCAAAATGTCAAGAATTAGGAATTTCGGCCTATCTGATGAAACCTATAAGGCAGTCGGATTTGCTTGACGCCATTATGATGACTATGCAAAAGCCTTTCGACACGGACACAAGATCCACACTGATTACTCGCCACTCAGTACGTGAAGCCAGAAAACGTCTTAACATACTTCTTGCGGAGGATAACACTGTAAACCAGAAACTAGCCGTCAAAATACTCGAAAAAATGGGACATACTGTCTCTGTGGCTTCAAACGGAAAGGAGGCGTTGAGTGTCCTGGAAAAGGACGAATTCCAGATAATTTTGATGGATGTTCAAATGCCGGAGATGGATGGATTTGAGGCCACCATAGCAATCCGTGAGAAGGAAAAGGTCACTGGGACGCATATCCCAATAGTGGCCATGACAGCCCACGCCATGGTAGGAGACAAGGAAAGGTGCTTGGACATGGGAATGGATGGTTACATCTCCAAGCCTATAAGTTCGAAAGAACTTGAGAAAGGTATTGATGAAGCTTTGAAAAAAACTGAGGTTCCAGCTCTGAAATTAGAGGGGCGTTGAAATCCCGCCATCCTTTCTGACCTTCCAGTAATGAATGGACATTAGAAAAGCCAAGGTGGCCGGAAGAAACAAAACATGCCACGCGTACACCCTGATCAAACATAAATCACTGACATGTAATGGCCCAAAGAGGACTGACGCAAATCCGTCTCCAACATAGGGTATTTTCTCAGTCAGGTTCCTAGCGATAGTCCATGCCCAATGGGCGCGCTCATCCCAGACCAGCAAATACCCAGTAAAGTCTTCGATAAATACCAACCCGAGAAGAATTACGCCGATTACCCAGTTCAACTGCCGAGGCGGTAAATATGACTGTGTGAGGAAAACTCGAACCATATGAACAAGAACTAAAATTACCATGGCTTGACCTGCCCAATAATGTATATTGCGGAAAACAAATCCATATGGCGCAAAATACATGACTCTCTGAATTGAAGGATACGCGTTGGGAATTGAAGGGAAATAATAGAGCATCAATAAAGCGCCGGTCAGTATTTCAACCAGGAACATGGCTGTAGCCAACCCACCAAGACAAAATGTAAAACTTACACGTGTAGAAATTTCCGGCACTGACCTCGGATGAATGTGCTCCAGAAACGCCGTCAGGGAATCCCTCCGCATCAGGAGCCCTCATCATAGATCTGAATTGCAAATGTTAGCAGCAGCGGGACAAAGGACAGACAGTTTTTCATTTTCGAGATCAATG
This sequence comes from Syntrophaceae bacterium, assembly GCA_014874425.1. Lineage (GTDB taxonomy): Bacteria > Desulfobacterota > Desulfomonilia > Desulfomonilales > Desulfomonilaceae > CAJBEZ01. The sequence continues at coordinate 11,888 of JACWAG010000328.1, forward strand.
TTCAGATATCCGCAACATTTGGCTGGAAGCCTCAGTCAGATACAAACGGGGAAGATGTCTGGTGGCCGGCCCACGAAGCACCTGGCCGTGAATATCGAATTCGCTGCCATGACACGGGCACTCGAACAGATCTTTGTCCTGGTTCCATTTGTAGCGGCAGCCCAAGTGAGTACACCGATCATCAAACGCCACAGATTCGGACAGATTTTGTCCCTTGATAATCCAGGCTTCGGCCTGTGGTATGAAATATGGTTTTTCACGGTTGATGGATTGAAATAATTCTTTGGAGATTGTTCGGTCAACTTTTTGCCCGGTCCCGGAAAAGACAAACCTGGCAATTCCCCAAGACGAAAAAAACGCTATAAAGCCACTTACAAAAACCATTAAATATTTAAGGAAAGAGCGCTTGGTGTTAAATTCCGGGGACGCATTAGGCATAACGATCTTTCGATAACACGTATTGTGTGCGGGGAAAATGCGGCGCGTCATTGCTGAGCGCCGCCAGTCCAATATTCTAGCTAATGTCGGTTCTTAGCAGCCGGTGGTTGGTGGTTTAGGTTTGACGGCCGCCTTCAGGGCGGCTTCCGCTTCAGCCTTTGTCTTAAATGGTCCTTTAACGACGCTCTTTACGTCCGCCGGCTTTTTGTCGGTTACAGCAATTTTTCCGGCCTCTTTCACGACAAAGAATTCTTCAGCGAGCGCAGAAGTGGTAAAAGCAAAAGCTGTTAGCGCCATTAAAACCAACATTACTTTTAAGGCTTTCTTCATCAATCAAACCTCCTTGTGATTTAATTGGCTATTCCTAGCATGAAACGATTTGGCCTCCCAAACTATTTATCATAAGGGGCCCATTTTTCGGCCAGCCAGGCCATAACAAAGGCCCCCAACGCTGCTATAGTGATTATTTCCGCCATTGTTTCCATCGATGTCCCAAAATACTGCCACAGAGTTATGCGACCCATGTCCGAACTCTTATAAAAAGCACCCCACAAAGGCATGCCGAGCGCAAAAATGTCAATCCCTACGATCATGCCTATCAGGAACACAATGCTATCAATCTTGCCCGAGGCGACACCCACAACCGCGGTTCCAGGACAGTAACCGCCAACCACAAAACCTAGGCCAAAAAGGACACCTCCGACAAGTTGAGGCCAGAAATAGGTTTTTAACAACGAGTAATCCAGAAGCAGCGAATAGTCAAAAAATCCAAGGCGATTGAGGATTACCAATCCCAGCATCGCTGTGACAAGTGCGGAAAACATCACTCTTAGCACTCGCATGTCGCGAAAATAGAATATGGACGTAAGGTTCCTGGAGTCGCCGAATCCGGCCCGTTCAAGGA
>JACWAG010000329.1 GCA_014874425.1 Syntrophaceae bacterium
CGACCATCGGGGATGTCCTGGTAGTCATACCCGAACATCTCGACAAATCTAGAGTTCATGTATTCAAAAGCGCCATCCGGGGAAACAAGAACCAATCCAAAAGGCGACGCGTCGGCAAGAGACAGGAACTTGTCCCTTTCTAACTTGATAGTTTCCTGGGCCTTTTTAAAAAACCTCATATCGGTAAGGGTGGACAAACTCCCCTGAAACTGTCCCTGATCATCAAAAATCGGAGACGCTGAGCATAGCACTGGATTTTTGCGGCCATCCCGGTTTTTCAAGGCCATTTCATAGAGGCCACGTTTACTTTGACTACGTTTTAGAAATTCCTTGCCAAACTGATCCAGGAAATCCTCATCGATCAATTCATAGGCAGACCGTCCCAGGACTTCATCCGCCCTACGGTCCAGTAATTCAAGCACTCTGTTATTACAGTAGGTGACATTTGCATCCCTGGACAGAACCACGACACCGTCACTCATCATTCCGACCAGTTTTCGAAACCAGTCGTCCTCTTCTTCACCAATGGCTTTGGACAACCGCTGATCGCGGTCCTCAGCCTCCAGATCATTTACGCGTTTTCGGAGGCGCTCAAGCTCCTCGACCATCGTCTTATTGGCTTCTTCCGTGTCGCTCATGTCCACGCCCTTTTGTACTAATTGGGAACGCGTCAAAGCCCCCCTGACCGTTACAATATTGTAGAATATAAGTTAATAACTCATCCCTCTAACCCCACGGTAGCATAGAACACAATTTGCGGTTCAAAAACAACAAAAAAGTAACACCCTCTGACCTAAGATACAGAAAATTCCGTAACCGGTCCAACTTACACGTAAGTAATAACTATGGGGAAGTAATTGGGTTCAAAGTCATCGGCAAGCCCTGGCTAAGGATCTGGAGCCTCTGCTGGAGCTTTAACTGGTTAGTCTGAGCAACGATTCTGGCGGCTTCCATCTGCGCGTCCTGCGAAAGATTGGTCAGCGCCTTCTGGTTCGCCGCAAGCTGATCCAGTAGGGCCGTCAAGGTCCGTGTGCAGTTTATCAGGTCAGTGCTTGGGACAGTGTTGACGTTACCCTGGGGATCACGAAGCACCTGTGGTAGGGTCGCGTTCTTTATACACGCCTTTGCCACGGTTATGGCCTGAGTGAGCGAAGCCTGCTGTAGAAGCAGCATGTTCTGTTTAATCGCTGTAGGACTTGGAGAGACCGAAGTCCGGTTAACCGGCGTAGCGGAGGCGCTGGGAACAGACGGCAGCGGGGAACTTGTCAAGACCTGAGCTATCGCCACATCATAGGTTAGCGCGGTCATCCAGCACCCGGCAACTACACTGATAATCGATTTAATCAACAACCTGCAAAACATATCGCGAAACCTTACAGACATTTGGTTACCTCAGTATTCCCATTTTACGCTCAAGTGTCGCCTGGCTGATCTTGAAACCGCATATAGAAATGTAAAAGTTACCCTGGGCCAACTGCAACTGGCGTTGAGCGTCAAGCACTTCGACATATGTGGCGACCTGTTCCCTATACCGTTCCTGGTTAATACGGAAATTCTCACTCTGAAACTCTACGGAAGCCTTGTTGTCGTCAATATTTTTGTAGTTACGCTGCATGTCCTCATACGCCTGCTTTACCTCATTCATAACCGTTTCCACCAGAAGTTCACGATTGACAAAAGTCCTGGCCTCCGTGGTTCGTCTTTCCGCTACAGTTGACCGCTTTCGGAACATGTCGAAGGTCCATGTGAGCAATCCCTGAATACGCCAGTCATTAAATCCTTCAGGGTCGATTATATTCCAGTCGTCATTGTATCTTGTTCCGGAAAGCGCGAAGTCAATATTGGGCATCACGTCGGCCTTGGCTGACTTGATCAATGCGAGCGCCTGATCAACGGAAATATTGGCCTGTCGAATCTCCAAGCGGTTAGCCGCAGCGATAGCGTATGCGTCTGGCAGTCTGTATTGACTTGGATTATATGACATATCTTCAATTATCTGGGTCGGGGTTTCCTGGGGGTTCCGGAGCAGATAGTTCAGAGTTGCCTGGTTCTGGGCTATGTCAGAAATGGACTGGGTCCTTTGGATCTTTGCCTGGGCCAGTTGCCCTTCAGTGGACAGAACGTCTACCTTGGCTACAGTGCCCGCCTTGTAAAATTCCTTGGTCTGGTTTACCAGGGCTTCGAGCGCGCGAATAGCCGCATTCGATACCTGGAGGAGTTTCTCGGCCTGCATCATTTGATAGTAAGCCTGGTTCACATTGAGGATCAGGTCCTGGCGGTTAACTTCAAACTGGATGCCAGTATAATCAACGCCAAGCTTGGCGTATTTGTAATCGTTGATTAACTTGCCGCCGCTGAATATGGGCTGAGTGATCGTTAAAGCCCCACTGAACTGACGGTACGGGTCGATACGGTAAGGATATTGCGGATGATAATTGAGAGGAGCCATACGAACGGATTGTTGAGCGCCTGCGTATCTTGAATTTCCAACACCATCCAAACCTAACGTAAACAGTGGGTTTTGATACCTGTCAACAGTTCCGCTGTACTGCAATGTGATTGAAGGGAAGAAATCCGAGTAAGCTTCACGCCGCTGGTATTCCTTTTCCTGGACCGCCAGTCTCGAATCAGCCATAGTGAGGTTCCTGGTCAGCGCGATCTGTATCGCCTGGGGCAGACTCAGCGTTATATCCGGACTATTTTTTTTGTAAGTCGGATATGACTTGGGGCCGGAGTCAGATGGAATACTGGCGAGCGATTTCTTCTCGATGGTTAAAGACTGCGACGTGCCCTGCGATGACTCGCCCTGTGAAGAACTCGTATCAGTGTTCGTTTGAGCGGGCGGCGCCTGTTTTGAATTTGGTCGATTGGTTCGCTGTCTTACAGCAATCAAGCCGGATGCTTTGGCCGAAGCGCCCACAATCTGAGGGGTGTTGGAGGCCGCAGCCAATACTTTGGCGCCGGCCGCGTCGGATCGATCGGGCCACATACCCGCAAACGGTAGAACAACTATAATGAGAGTGAGCGCAACAGGCCCTAACCTGACCTTACCCATTGGTCCTCCATCCTTAACTCAAATACATCCCGGTTCAATGTCCGGGAGAAAATGTCATTTCGACTGTAGGGAGAAATCTATAGCGCCGCTCGGTTGAACTCAGCTACCTGGATAGATCTCTCGTCGCTTCGCTCTGTCGAGATGACATGGTCACTCTGTTTTCTCAATCTGTACCTCAAGCGACATTGTCATTTCGACATCATCATGCGGGCGAATACCTTTGCGTTGCCCACAAGGTTATCGATCAAAATCCGCTCATTTGGCGCATGCGCCAGTCCTTCGATCTTTTCCCAAACAGCCGCTGGCAATCCTTTTTTCCTGAAGAACGTCGCCACTGTCTGTCCACCGATCCCCTGCGGCCGGGACTGAACACCGTAGACCTCCTGGACCGCCTGAGCGAGGGCGATCACGACAGGGGAATCAGGCGCCGTGCCGTTCGGGGATTCACTTCTGAGGTGTTCTTCAACCGTGACATCCACTCCGAACCGATCAGCGACAACCTTTGCGACCGATCTCATCTCCGCGATTACATCGGCAAGATCAATTTTCGGCAATACCCTGCAATCAAAGAAGAAAACA
>JACWAG010000330.1 GCA_014874425.1 Syntrophaceae bacterium
AACTGAAACACAGATCTGGTTAAAACAAGATGAGGAGTCCAACAGGACCTCTTCTTTTGGCCCCAATTGGTACACTATTGCTCCGCCTCACCGGTACATTTTTCCTCCGGCCTTGACACGTTTCCAGAATCGACTCGTAAGGTGGATACTCTTGCTTAAAAAATACATCAGTAGCCTCCGTTGTCTTTGACCTGCCGCATGGCTCTTAGCCGTCAAACGCAGGTCGAACCAGTCTCTTTCAATAACTCCGAGAAATCCCAATAAAATAAGGATATTTGTATAGTTAGGAATTGCAGTTATATAGAGTTATATATAGAGATTAGGTTAAGAACTAGCTGTAGAGCTTGGGGAAGAGCGATTCCCAGAATGCTGAGCGCCGGAGGCCCAAACAGAGAGGATTTTCAAGCCCTGTAGAACAAGAACTGGGCCCCGTGCTGTAGGGAAGAAGGCGGCAAGTAAGAACGCTACTGTTTCAAAAATAACCGGGTTTAATGTAGACGGTGGGGTTGGATTTTTGAGCTTCATGGTTCACCTCCTATGTCGGATCGCAAGGGGGTTGCGTCAGGAAGTGAATGCTCAGATTACACTAGATGTGTTTCACCTCGATTACCGCAAAATGTCGAGCCTGCGATCCTGTTTTTTTGATTTTAGTGTCAGGAACTTCTTGTTGCTCTAATTCGCAACAACTACTGGGGCCGTCAGAATCGGTCACTTGGTAATCCTTTCTTAGAATCTTCTAAAATAGAAACCCATTAACTTTTTACAAATTTCACATGTAAGTCATAAAGTCAAGAAGAATTCGCGAGGTTATCAAGGTTAATTTTTTAAAATATATGCCTGATTCTTTTTCTTAAGCTCATTCCGTGAGTCGACGCTTCAGGGCCCATCAACTATCTACCATCGTTAATATCACGCGTTAGCGCCTGACGGTCCCAAATTTGGTGGTGTATAAGTGTTCCCTGTCTGTGTTTGCACGATTCATGCTCACAGTAAGGACACTCAGCCTTAGCGCATGGATCGAGATGGACCAAGACATCTGACATGCCACTAAAATGCCTGGCGAAAATGGCCTCCAATTCTTTGACTTCACTATGCGCTTCCTGAACCGACAAACTGGTTGGAACTACCAAATGGAAGTCCACATTGACCCTTTTGCCCGAACACCACGCCCTAAGTCGATGTATGTCAATCCACGTCTCTTTCTTGTTAACTGTAAGTAAATGGGAAATTTCATCAAGCAATTTTGGGTCTGTGGCGTGCATCAAACTACCAAAAGCTTTCCTCACAAGCCCAGTACCCCAAAAAACAATATTTATCCCCGCTGCGCACGCAATTATGCCATCAAGCCGAAACCACCCCGTCAGGTAAACGAGTAACAAACCAATTAAAACTATAACGGATGTAAAAACGTCAGTCAGCAGGTGCTTACCGTCAGCTTCGAGCACTATTGATCCAGTCCTTTTGCCCACGCGTAGGAGCGCTATTCCTAACGCCAAATTGCCTGCTCCCGCTGTTATCAGGAAAAACAAGCCTTCTCCAAGGTTGGGAAGATCAATTGGATGAATTATTTGTTGCAAACCTTCAACAAAGATCCCAACTGCGGCCACCAAAATTAGTGAACCCTCAAATCCTGCGGAGAAGAATTCTATTTTCCCATGGCCATAAGGATGATTCTCGTCTGCCGGTCTGGCGGAAACCATCACGCTTCCGAGGCCGAATCCGCTTGCCACAACGTTTATAATCGACTCAAGAGCGTCGGACAGAATCGCTGACGACCCTGTTATCCAATATCCATAGAATTTTAGCCCCATTATAACTGCGCCGAAAATGACCGCAGCCAGCATGATCTTAAAGTTGGACCTAAAATCTTGCCGCTCAGATGTAGAAATAGCAATCTGGGGATCGATGTTATCGTGTCTGGAGATCTGCGCGTTGGAATTCAAACTGACATGTCCTGTTGAGTGGCTCACATATGCCTCACTTCCTTGAATTCTCTGGGAAAAAGCGACCAGCCATGATTCCTGAATAGATCTAAAAACATCCTAATCACTAACTATAGGCTTTGTCATGACTTTTTTGGTTTTGTATAACGACCACATGAAGTCCGGGCTGTCCAAGTATCAGGCTTCTAGCAGCGTTAAGAGTGTCTAACTTAGTTCATTTCAGGGAATCTGTTAAAACTTGTACCAAGCTTCCATTTAATTCTCGCGATTAATTTGGAGCAATGGTATTCTGCAAATCCAGTTCTAATTGAAGAGCAGCGTAGCCCGTAGGCGCCACGAACACGTTTGTCGTAGCGCTGATTTCTTAGGGCGAAGAACCCCAAATAATTGATAAAGAATTTCTAAGTAGAGTTTACAACGTGCGACGATCTTTGAATCGTTTCGACACGGCGGAATGTGATGGTTGATGTTTCGGGACAATCAATGATGTCCTTCAATTGCGGAGAATATGTACATGTCGCGACGTTTTAACAGTCTACGTTATAGATTAACTCTTCTACTTATTCTTGGCTTGATTCCATGTGTTGGGCTGACTTTATACGGCAACATCGAACAACGCCGTCTATCTTTAATTCGCGCCCAGGAAACCGCACTTCAATCTGCCACAGATTTTGCTGAAGTCATTGGTTTTATGATTGGCGAAACGCGTCAAATGCTCGAGACGCTAGCCCATGAACCAGAAATACAAAATCTTGATGAGAAAGTATGCTCGAAATTTTTTAACGAAAAATTCCTTAAACATACTTTCCCAATGTATTCCAACATGGGCCTGGTCAATCTAAAAGGAAAGTTAGTTTGCAGCGTTTTTTCAGGATTGGATACAGCGAGGTTCTCTGATCAACCATATTTCAAAGAAGTCCTTGAAACAAAACGATTTTCTGTTGGTCTACTTGTAACCGACGCACAACAAGGCAAAGGAGCCTTATCCATGGGCTACCCGGTCCTGGACGATTCCGGCTCTTTGCGTGGAGTTGTCTTCGCTTACTTGGAACTTGGTTGGCTTAACCATCTTGCCAATCATGCCGGGCTGCCAGCCCATGCTACGCTCACAGCCATAGATAAAATGGGGAATGTCGTCGCCCGTAGCGCTGACGCTGAAAAATGGGCTGGGCGACCCGCTCCTGACTCCGAAATCATCAAGAAGGTTTTGGCCGACGGCAAAGGCCAAACTGAAGCAACGGGCATTGATGGTGTGAAAAAGATTTATGGTTTCAAACAGGTCGGTGATTCATCTAAAGATCTTTATGTGTATGTTGGCATAACTAGGAGTGGAGTTATAGCCTCAGCAAACCGTCTGTTGTTTTTCGACCTGGTTTGGCTCGCAATTGCTATTCTGGTCGCTATATCAGCAGTGTGGATTTTCACTTACTACCTGATCACGCGGCAAATGAACATATTGGTAACGGCTACCAACAAAATTGCTGGTGGGAATTTAACTGTTCGCACCGGCATGGATCGAAATCAGGGAGAAATAGGTTTTCTTGGGAGCGCTTTTGACCAAATGGCCGAGGCTCTTCATGATCGCGAACTGGAACGTCAGCGTTCACACGAAGCGTTGCAAAAGGAAAAACAGTTTTCAGAAATGGTTATCGATAGTTTGCCTGGAATTTTCTATCTTTTTGACGCAACCGGCAAAATGATTCGATGGAACCATAATACCGAAACGATTACAGGTTATTCGGCTGAAGAAATCTCAAAAAGCAGTCCACTGGATTTCGTACTCGAGCAGGAACGAAACCTCCTGGTCGAGCGTATCAAAGACGCTTTGGAAACTGGGGCAGCTTCAATGGAAGCGCACTACGTAACCAAGAGTGGCGCCTCTATTTCATATTATTTCACGGGAAAGATGGTGGGTATTGATCAAAATAAATGTGTAATTGGAGTGGGGATTGACATTTCAGCCAAGAAAAAAGTGGAGAAAGCGCTAGAGGATAGCGAGCGACTTCTTAAAACGATCCTGGCCGCCTCGCCGGTTGGAATTCATGTGGCGGACAAGCGGGAGATCAAATGGGCCAACGATGCATGGATAAAAATGTTCGGTTACAAAGAGGAGAAAGACTACGTCGGCCAAAGCGCTAGTATACTGTATCAATCTGATGAAGAATTCCACCGTGTAGGCGAGGCCCTGTATCCGGGTCTGGAATCGACAAATGTCACTGAAACCGAGGCGATGATGAAGCGCCAGGATGGGACATTTTTCGACGCCGTAATACGAATAGCCAGATTGAATAGCGTTGATCCGGAGAAAGAATCTATAGTCGCTGTTGTCTCCGACATTTCCGAAAGAAAACGTCAGAAACGGGAACTGAGCGAGAGTGAAGAACGTTATAGAAACCTTGTCGAAACAATGAATGA
>JACWAG010000331.1 GCA_014874425.1 Syntrophaceae bacterium
ACGCTATATTTCGGGTAATTGCTGTACCAATTGGCGGACATCGGATCGGATGTCTTGGGGGTGTTGTACTTGTTATAATCGGCAAGAGTCTGCTGCGAAGCCTTAGGAATCTTTAGGTATCCTGGAAGAAGGTCCCACAAGAGACAACCATCTGTGGAACCCTGCACGTTGGGCTGTCCTCTCAAAGCGTTGATGCCGCCGCCTGCGATTCCAATGTTTCCAAGCAGGAGTTGCATGATTGCGCTAGCGCGAATATTCTGAACCGCCACGGAATGATGAGTCCAACCAAGAGCGTACATGACCGTTCCGGACTTGTCCTTTTGTCCTGTCGCCGAGTAAGTTTCATAAACCTTTATAAGGTCCTCAACAGGTGTCCCGGTGATTTCTGAAACTTTCTCAGGGGTGTACCGTGAATAATGCTTTTTCAGTAACTGAAGGACACAACGCGGATTCTGGAGAGTTTCGTCTTTCTCAGGCAACCCGTTTGACCCCTTCTTGGTTGTCCATGAAGACTTGTCATATTTCTTTGTTTTTGGTTCCCATCCTGAAAAGAGACCATCATTAAAAGAGAATTTCTCGTTTACAATAAACGGGGCGTTGGTGTAGTTGACGACATAATCCTTGAAGTACTTTTCATTTGAAAGGATGTAGTAGATCATACCGCCCAGAAAGGCGATGTCGGTCCCCGATCTCAGGCCGGTCCAAAAATCCGCTACAGCGGAAGTTCTTGTAAAACGCGGGTCAACGGATATTACTTTCGCCCCCCTGTCCTTTGCCCTTAATACCCATTTCATTGATATCGGGTGGTTTTCAGCGGCGTTACTGCCCATGATAAGGAAACAGTCACTGTTTTTAAGGTCAATCCAGTGATTGGTCATTGATCCCCGACCGAACGACTCTGCCAGAGCCGCAACTGTCGGGCTGTGTCATATCCGTGCCTGGTGTTCGACGTATACTACCCCCAAACCTCGCACCAGACAATTGAGGCCCCAGCACTCATCATTATTGATATTCGAACTACCAATATTAGCAATGGCCTCCGTTCTGTTCACGATCTGTCCCTTGGAGTTCTTCTCTTCAAACGTAGCGTCTCTGGTGGCCTTTGTCTTCTTGGCGATCTCTGTTATCGTCCAGTCCCAAGACTTTTCTTCCCATTTGTCGCTGTATGGGGCCCGATACAACACTTTGGTGAGTCTGTTGGAATTGTTAGCGGTGGTCTGAAATACGGCAGCCCCTTTTGAGCAAAGTGTCCCTTCATTAATCGGATGATCGGGGTCTCCCTCGATGTTTATTATCTGACCGCTCTTTTGGTCTGAAGCCACAAGTAAACCACATCCCACCGCGCAGTAAGGGCATATTGATGTGGTCATTCTTGCAGTTTTCATTTTGTCAATCTTGAGTTGTCCGGCGTAGGCGCATACCGACCCAAGATCGAGTCCGAGAGCGGACAACGCTACTCCTGCGCCGGTCGCGCCGGAAAGCAAAATGAACTCTCGGCGAGTCAAGTCCATTGTTGACCTCCTTTCTTTTGTTTGATTGGGCCAAAAAAACCAAGACTTAGGAATAGCCGACTGTGGAGTTCCCCATATTTATAGAAGATTTTTCCACTAACCGACAGGTGAAGTATGTCAATATAGACATAACCATTATATTGTGATTAACAGAGCTAATAACTAATGGTCAAGAGAGAGCAAAGCTTAAGCTGTCAACGGCTTGTAAATACAATAAAACATCATCAATATTTGGTAGAAAGCCTATGACTGGTTTCGCATAACCCCCGCTGTGCTGACTCAAGAGGCGAAAACGAAAAAAAAGACAGTCATTGCTGACTGTCAATGCTTCGAAATGAATGGAAGGGTATAAGTTTGCTTGTGAGTCTTGTTGGCGTGTGACAGGAGGAGTCTTTGGGGTACTCCAAACAGGCTCTTCTTATGCTAATTCTACCCGAGTTTCAAAAGTAAGGGGCGCATCATAGAATGCGATCAGGTTGATAGATTTTTCAACTACTAAAAATGATTTTCAATTGCGAAAGCGTTAATAAGAAAATTACGCTGATCTGGTCAATTGCAAAAATCCTGATCATCGCGCCCCATTTTCAACAATTTAAAATTTGGTTCAGAAATGAAAGATAAGCTGTCCAGTTCTGAACTCCGTAACCACCATCTAACGAATCGAATCACTATAGAGGGGATCCCCCCCATCAAGCCCTTAGGAGAAGCCGACACCTTGAAAGTGTCTCTTAGGTTTTAGTAAGAAATCCTTTCAAGGTGCAAAGACCAGTCCCAGCTTGGTAACCAAAAATTCATTATATAGTTCTATCTCGTATTTCCAGTCGAAATGGCTTCTTTAAACCCCGTTATTAACCGTTGATAATTATCTTTCTTCACTTGTTTATTATGATCGCCAATCAGGCCGTTTCACAAACGTACTCCCAGTTTGAAATTTTCTAAAGCACGAATGGCGCCACAACATGACTCTTAAAGTTAGCCTTAGGACATAATCAATGATGTTAGATAGTTATCATTTGTAGCTGAAAACGGCGTCCAAGCTGTTGCAAACAGAAGGCGGCGATTACTTGTGAGCGATATCGCTCACAAGTAATCGCTAAACTCCAAAAGATAGCGTTGCGAGAGAGGATTGCGATGGAGCGATATCGCTCCATTAATGATATCTTTAGAGCGATATCGCACATTGCTGTCAT
>JACWAG010000332.1 GCA_014874425.1 Syntrophaceae bacterium
ATGTTGCTTAACGTACCGTTGAAAGCCCCTAAAGGGGTGCGGGTAGCACTAACGATGACTGCTTCACGTAGTGATTTCATAAACAGTTCCTTTCCTCTATGGATTAGAGATACTTTCTGATCAGGATTTCGGCAATTTGGACTGCGTTCAGGGCCGCTCCTTTGAGAATATTGTCAGACACAACCCATATGTTGAGGCCCTTGTCTATGGACTCATCCTCCCGAATTCGGCCCACCAGCGTAAAATCCTCGCCTGCGGCCAATGCAGTCAACGGGTATTCATTCCTGGACGGGTCATCAAGGACCTTTACACCCGGCGCCTTTCGCAACAGTTCTCTGGCTTCCTGAGCACCAAGCTTTTTCTCTGTTTCAATGTTGACGGACTCAGAGTGACCGAAGAATGTCGGCACACGCACAGTCGTAGCTGTAACCTTTATGGTCGGGTCCAATATTTTGCCGGTCTCCCAGACCATTTTCATTTCCTCTTTTGTATAGTTGTTAGGCATGAATACATCGATATGCGGTAAACACTCGAACGCGATTCGGTGTGGATAAACGTTAGTGTCTACTTTGCGAAAAGGCTTGAGTCCTGTCCACAGTTTGTTCAAACCATCTTCTTTAGTCCAATCAATTTTATTGGCCATTTCGCGGGACTGTAGCAACATCTCCTCAAGAGCGTCCTTACCGGTTCCGGAAACTGACTGATAGGTTGAAACAACAATACGTTTGATCTTTGCGACGTCGTGGATAGGTTTCAACGCCACTAGCATCTGGATTGTAGAGCAATTCGGGTTGGCTATAATGTTCTTTACAGTATAGTTGGCAATTTGTTCAGGGTTGACTTCTGGGACCACTAGAGGAACCTCCGGGTCCATCCTGAAGTGCGCCGTGTTGTCTACCACAACACATCCAGCCTGCGCCGCACATGGGGCAAATTTGGCGCTTATTGATCCACCCGCCGAAAAAAGGCCTATATCGACACCCTCAAAGGACGATTCTTTGAGTTCCAGGACCGGATGTTCCCTTCCGTTAAATTCAAGCGTTCGCCCAGAAGACCTACCAGAAGCCAGCAGCACTATATCTTTGACTGGAAATGACCTTCGTTCCAGGACTTTGATCATCATGTTGCCCACAGCGCCGGTCGCTCCGACAACCGCAACTTTGTAACTATCTTTTTTCATCATGTACCTCGACGACAGACAAATTTTGCTATTTTCTCAAACGGACTTCTTCAAAAGGCCTAATTCTTCTGATGGACAGCCCCGTGAGCCTGATCGTCATGAAGCTGGTCCACAGGGATTCGTTGTAATGATATGTCTCCAGAGGAGTTGTCCTTCTTAAAAATCCAAATCCTACCGGTTTCAGTATCAAGCATAAATGTATGTCCTTTAATGTTCGGCGAAACAAAAACCTGAAATCGCCCGGAACCCGTCAAATAACCAGAGTTCTCCACACTTTTTACCGTCGCAGGGGAGAGGTCTTTTCCTAAAGGCCATTGAGCAAAAGCCGTTAAATCAAAAAATATTAGGAGACAGCCACATATGCTCATAGCGAAAAACAGGCGCCTTATCATGTTTCACCCTCGCAAACCATTATTTCCTATTAGTTATACCCATCATGGGGCAAACCGTCAAAGGTGAATTAGTGTCACCCATTAATCATCACGGTTAGACCTTATGATTCTTGTGTCCAAATAGGCCGACTATATAAAAACCTGAAGGTGAATCCTTTAGGATCCAGAATGAGAAACACAGGAAGAGAGACACTCTTGACCAAACAGGTATTTTTGTGCTATCCTCCGTTTACTAACTTAGCATCTTTATGATTGGAATCATAACAAGTTACTCTTATTCTCAGAGATGTAACTTTAATCTGCTTGGAGTGACTCCTTTAGGTAGCCATTGAAGATTATGAAGCACAATTATTTTCTTTTAATCATTTCGATTCTATTGTCCGCATGTTTGCTGTCAAACGTTTTTTGCGACATGACAGCCGAAGAAATACTGAAAAAAGTCGCCGAACAGGGGTTCAAGGAAAGTTTTCGGGCGGCTTTGACCATCAAAACATTCAAAGGTAAAAAACCCCCAACTACCCAAGCTCTTTGGGTTTGCGGCAAACTAAAGGGGGATCAGGCTGATTTCTTTTTCGATTTTGATGAACCCAAGGAATCCAGGGGCCTGCGGTTCTTATTACAAACCGGACCGGGGCAGGCGCCCAAAATATTCATGTACTTGCCTGCGACTCAAAAAACCATATCTGTAGTCACGGACGATCCATCGTCTGATATAGGCGGAACAGGATTAAATACTGATGATATTCTTGGCTTTGTACCAAACCCCAAAGAAAAATATTCTATCGCTGGGGAAGAAAAGGTTGGCGGTCAGAATTGCTGGATCATCAAGATTATCAGACCCGGTGACAAAGCTGAACGCCTCATCTGGGTTAGTAAACAGGACTTTACCGTTGTAAAATCTCAGGACATGGATGCCAGCAAGAAAATCCACAGGACATACAGGGTAGTGGAGTTCTTCAAGACCGAGGACGGACGCGAATTCCCTCGTGAAGAAGAGATCACAATGCCAAAAAAGAATATTCGTATTCTTGTTAGACAAGAGAACGCAGTTTTTGGCGTTGAGCTTGCCAATGCTCTCTTTGATCCGAAAAGGTTTGGGACATACAAGTGGAAAGACTAGTTAATCCAAATGGAGCAAGACATTCCAGCGGTATTGGATCCAACCAGACAAAGGCGAAACCCAATATCACAAGATTGTTCAAAATCTTTCTTTGCATGGTTATTTCGACCGCGTTGTTTCCAGGGTGCGCCTCGATAAGTCGAATGCAGAGCAACATGGATCAAATGACCTATTACATGGGTGTCGTAGCCTCAGCAATGCCACAGATGGCGTTCAGCACAAAACGTATGGCTGACACGGCTGAAGGTCTCCAGCAAAAATCCGAAGGAATGATGTCTGACTTTCATAAAAAAGGTGTTTCAACAGAAAGGGCTGTTCAGAATTACGCTCAAACCTTCATAGATAGCGATAGGGCTATTATTAAAAATTTACAGGGAATCAAAGAGGAATTGGCCCAGTTAAAACAGCCCTATACATCAACTAAATCACCAGATACCATTTCTAAAAACCAGGAAAGAGTCAATACGGCCCTGTTGGAACGGATAGGCAAGCTTGAAACTCAAATTCAGGCGCTGTCTTCTAAGGTTAACAAGACCGAAACATCGGGAACAAATCTAAACCATTAGCTTTCGAAATTAGTCGGTAAAAACTTAAGACCCCGTTTAATGAATTTCTAAAATTACTTCTTTTCCCATAACGCGCAACATTGATGCGATGGATTGCACGCTTCGACTCTTGAACCCCATTTCCTGCGGTAGGTTAGGGTTAAGGTGGGCAGGGTTTATTGCCTGACCAAGGAAAATGTTAATGCAGTCAGCAAAAAGAAACTCTCTCGCCAGTAAGCTCGAGCCATCACGTAGCCCTGACAATTCATCAATATCTTTAATCTTCTGAAGAATTTCAAGAGTGTGGTTAACAGTGTGAACCCCCTCTGTTACCAAATCAATCCCTTCCATTTTTCCAATCGGTGGAATCTTGTTCGTCATCGTAGACAAATCCACGGTTACGTCCCGTTCGAGGAACTTCGCAAGTATGCCCGCCGTGGTTCCTCCACTGACAATTTTTCTTCCGGGCAGTGCAAGAAAGCGTTTTGCAACTTCAGTGTCATCCTCGCGTCTGACGGGTGGCCCTATCATGAAAGCTCCGAACCTTTTGGGTCGGATCTTGAGTACTCCTACGGTCGTGTCGTCGCCCGGACGGTCCTCATAAAGTTGCCTTGCCTGATCAACCAATATTTGCGCCACTTTTTGGGCTGATACATCCTCATAAACCTGAGTTTCCAGAAACTTGGCAATTTTTTCCCAATCCCAACCCAGATTTAAGAGACCACCTATGCCGGCATGAATTTCTCCGTCACTCACTGTTATGAGCCAATCACCCGCTTCCGCGTGAACATGGGCCTCCCGTATTTTTCGTGAACCTATTGTTTTGTCTTTGTAATTCAGTTTACTTACATATCCCCTTTTCAGGAAGAAAGTCGGAGGATTATCAAATTCAGCGAGGTATACTCGTCCGTCTTCCTTAACTTTTAGCAACGTAAAAGTGCTGTAGGCTATCTTCCTGACCTTGCATTCC
>JACWAG010000333.1 GCA_014874425.1 Syntrophaceae bacterium
ACCGATCCTTGGTCGCTTCTGAAGCCCTGTTCCCAAATATCTATAAAGCGCATAAGACCTGCGACCTTGCGCAAGTTGCAAATTACTTTAGTTCAAGCTCCATCAAGTCATGATTAGCGGCTAAATCAATTAGATCCGATCCAAATGAATCCGTTACTTCTCAGGCCCATTCCTGAAACGTTTAATTACCGGGAATCCGACATTGAGGAAGCCCGTGAGCTTTTCCCTCGGGTTTGTATACACGACAAATGA
Source organism: Syntrophaceae bacterium (assembly GCA_014874425.1). GTDB lineage: Bacteria > Desulfobacterota > Desulfomonilia > Desulfomonilales > Desulfomonilaceae > CAJBEZ01. The sequence goes on from JACWAG010000333.1 coordinate 253, forward strand.
AACTACCGTCTAATTACCTCGGGGTTTGTTAGATTGAAACTGATCTGGCCGCGATCCACAGGCTTGTCATGAACTGATCCATCAGCAGATATTCATCTGTAGACTCGTAAATGAGATTCTGATGAGCCACATCCAGAACCTGAAACAGAATCGATAGGTCATGCTCCGATACTTTTGATATAAACTCAACAAGGGTTTGTCCTTCGTTCATTAACGCAAGGGCTTGTTGACACTTCATGTTCCCTAGGAGATGATGGAACCAGCGTACATTTTACTGACAAAATCCTAAGACCGCATTATGGGAGACATGGGCATGACAAAGGGCGAATGTTTTGGCAAACCGGAAACAGACAGGATAACCAAGGATGAGTTCAATAAATGGGTTATGAGGTTTCCTCCTCGTCCATCTCCAACTAGCTCGATACCAAAAGGATTGGTCGAAATGCTTTTGGCTGAGGGAATATTGGGCAAGAAGTCTGTCGAATCAAAAAACTATTCACACTTAGTAAACCTGATTGGAATGTTTTACCTCGAGACTGACGACCCTACCTATGAAGGTCGAGGAAGATTCAAAGTAGAAGACACTGGCATTCGTGAGATAAGCCCTGGTAATGCGGGTGGGGGGCATTGGAAAAGTAAATACCGCTATTTCTGCATCCGAGACCACGATGGAAACCCTCAGGTCGTAAATTTTGCAGTCATCAGAAGTCTAATTGAGCAGACCGTGTTGATAGTGGCAGTAGACAGAAATGGGCAAAGCCATAACTCGCTCCAACTTAATCTAGACAATAACAAGTTTGTAAAATGCGCTGGTGATACCATGCAAATCTTGCATGACGGGACTCTTACCCGTGGAAAACAGGGTCGCTCTAAAAGGGCCGATGTGCTTCACTTCATCGGTGATAGATTGCCACAACTTGTGCGCGCGAACAGGATTGAGCTTGGTTCGTTTCCGCTGAAACGCCTCGTCACATGGAAAGACGCTGAAGAATTCGTGTATAATTGTATCGAATATGCTCTTGTTAGGGACGAATTTCGAAGAGAGACGAACTAGACAAGCGCTGAATTTATATGATCAACGAGCTAACGGTTTGGGACAGTTGAAACAGTTGAAATAGACTGGTTTCCCAGGAGCAATACATAGAATCAGCAGACCCCATTTGTGACGAAGTCTTGTTACCCATGTGATTTTTCAAATTGCTAATTTCAAGGATTATATTTCTAATCCCAGCTTGTTACAGGACATTAGCCGTGCAGGGTTCTTCGTTCAAAAAAGGGTCATAATCTGGCCGTAGTTTAGCCAGGATAGCCTGGCGAGTTCTTGATATTAATTCAGGAACATCTTTTTCGGACAGTCCTTGGGTTGGGATAGGGGGGCAAATGTTCAATTTAATGTGTCCAGGACGAAAAGCTAACGTTTTTTTTGGTAAGACTTTGAATGCGCCGTTACAAACAACAGGCAAAATAGGGATACCAGTCTGAACGGCCATCATGAAAGCCCCTTTTTTAAAATCCTTTAAATTTCCATCAGGAGTGCGTGTTCCCTCAGGATAAATAACAACTGACCACCCACCTTTTAGTTTCTCATCTTTTTCTCTATTCAGCCTCTCTATTGCTGTTACAGAGTTAGATCTGTCAATTGGAATTGCGCCCGTAGCCCATAAAGCCAATCCCCAAACTGGTATTTTGAACAATTCTCTCTTAACGACCCATCTAAAACGAACCGGCAAGGTAGACACAATTGCAAGTATGTCCGCAAGTCCCTGATGATTGGGAGTTATGATATAAGACGTATTAGAATCAAGGTTTTCCACGCCACTTAAGGAAAATCTAAGACCCATTAGCTTCGAAATAGTTTTGTTCCATGTTTTCATCATAAAATACGCAAACTTACCTGGTTTAACCAACAAAGCTGATACGAGCATAGGAATTGTTAAAATAGGGGTCAAAACCACCATTCCAATAGCGGTGATGATCATCCTGAACGTGGACTTCCGAGAAGGCTGCAAGGTGTACTCCAATATAGGGTTGAGATGATTGGCGGGCTTTGATACCTTTAGGTGGCGCCAGTCGGGCATAAACGATTCGGACAGTAAATTTGATTTGAGCAATCCCCAAAAATTAAGAAATTATTCTATATTCTTTCTTCCCTTAATTCAACAGGCGATTGTTGAAATGTAAACAGCAAATTGTCTGGCAGAGCTGTTTGTGGGATGAACCCTTTCCTGCACAACTGACTCTATATGAGCGCCACGGTTGAAGCGCCAATCTGTTCATCTAGGGAACATGCTCTCCGAATCCATTCTCACAGTGAGTAGTGGCTCTCGCTCAAAACGTTGAATAGTGGTTATCCAAAAGGTGTCGCACCGGGAGGTGTCAAATGAAACACAGAGTCTACTTATTCATTACGTTCCTACTTGTACTCTTTACTTTTACCCTATCAGAGGCCAGGATTATGGACCCTGGCGCCGGAGAAACAATTGGACAACCCCCTTTGGGAAATGTGATAATTCCTGTAAAGGACACCACTAGCGTATCACAACAAATGGCACGGAAGATATCGGAGAACCAGTCTCCACTACCCCAAGACAGAGTGTTTCTTCCGAAAAATGATACGAATCAAAGGACAAAACAAGGTAAGACGCAACATGGTAAGCAGAATTCAATTTTCGATAGATGGGGGAATATGAAAAATAAAGGCTCCAAATAGTTGACTAGCCGGGGATTCCCGGCTCAGTCCGAACAAATATGAAAAAGAGGATGGCTGTCCAAAATAATCTGAGCAATAATTCCATTGATTTAAGATTCAAGGCTATGGACTCGAAAACGATCAGCCAGTTCAGATATTGTCAGTTATTAGCTAATTGCCTCCTCGACCATCTTTGACCTGAACTGCCTGCCGTGATTTTTTCCTGCTTTTGGTTCAAGAATGAAACAGTTTTCTTACCTGAGCAGGATGCTACCCAAAATAGCAAAAAGTTTTTCTGCGTGCTCTGCTGGCAACAAATAGAACTTGACGCAGGCGTGGGTGTCACCTATTCTAGAAATGAAAAGTTTGTTAACTCCCTCATTCGTTTCGACGGTGAGGTGCGGGGCCCTTCTGGGGCCCCTGCTTATTTAGGGGACCAATTGTCACGAACCTATGTCTATATTGATGGGTTCAATCTCTATTATGGAGCTGTAAGAGGGGCCCCCTACAAGTGGCTAGATCTAATGGCTATGTGCAAGGCGCTGTTGAAACCAAATCATATTATCCTACATATCAAGTATTTTACAGCCCGTGTTCATCCCACGCAGTATGATCCTCAAAAACACATCAGGCAACAAACCTATTTAAGAGCTTTAGAAGCGCATATCCCTGAGATAGAGATTGTGTATGGGCATTTCCTAAGTCACCCCAAAACTGCTCCACTCCTCTACCCCAAACCGCCTAAATACACGGAGGACATAATGTTTACAGAGGAGAAGGGGTCTGACGTGAATCTGGCGCTTCATTTTCTAGACGACGCCTGGTTGGACAATTATGACTGTGGAGTCATAATCTCAAACGATAGTGATTTAGCCGAGGCAGTGAGACTGGTTAAAGTCCGTCACAATAAGACAATCGGTATAATAAATCCTCAAGTAAAGGCCCGAACCAATAATAGACAGCTTAACCAATACGCTACTTTCACTAGAAGAATCAGAGATTCAATATTAAAGAGATCTCAACTCCCTGATCCAATTCCCGGAACAGCGATCACAAAACCCAAGAAATGGTGAGTTCCATCGAAATTTCTTGATCAGCGTATACCGAGCAGGGTTTCCCGGCTCGGTCCTAACAACATGAAACAACAGGATGGCTGTCCAAAATAATCTGAGCAATCATTCCATTGATTTAAGATTCAACGCTATGAATCTGAAGGCGATCCGCCAACTCAGAAAATGTCTGTTATTAGCTAATTACCTCCACGGCCACCTTGGCCCCGAACTCTGTTCCGCGAATCTTTCTACTTCTTTTGCCGATTTTGACTGCTCCTTCAGTTTCGATTAATTTAGAGCAGCTCTTGCACTTAAGCCA
>JACWAG010000334.1 GCA_014874425.1 Syntrophaceae bacterium
CCCTTTTTATATGCCTCGATCCATAAGAGATTTAATCATAGCGGTCATCTTGGTGAGCCTCGGCCTCATAATGCTTTTCTCCTCTTTTGAAAAGGGACAGAATGGGACCTTTATGAGCGTGATTTATTCTGTTTTCAAGCCGATCAACCAGACCGTGACTTTTGTTCAGGAAAGAGCAGCGGGTCTATTTAATTCATATTTGTGGCTGGTCCATGTTAGCCGAGAGAATAGTGACTTAACTGAAGAAGTTCGTAGGTTGCGCGCCCAAATTGTATCTTTAAGAGAAAAGGAACTCGAGAACAAGAGGTTGAAAAAAGTCCTTGAACTCAAAAGTAGACTTGATTTCCCAACCGTGGTCGCTCAAATAATTGGCCAAGACGCTTCAGGATTCTTTAGGACGGTTCTTATCAACAAAGGGTTCGATGACGGTGTGCTGCCGGATATGCCGGTAACTGTTCCAGAAGGGATTGTAGGTAAAATAAGCAGATCCTCGACCGTGATGGCTCAAGTAATGATGATTACAGATCCCGGCATGTCCGTGGACTGCCGGGTAGAGAGGACTCGTGATAGGGGATTGCTCAGCGGATCCTATTCTTATTCCTGTTTGCTTCAATATGTGAACAAGGGAGCGCAAATCAAGGAAGGAGACCTTGTCGTAACTTCGGGCCTAGATGGGATATTTCCAAGAGGGCTGATAGTGGGAATGATTCAGTCCATAAGATCATCTGAGCATGGTCTGTTTTTGGAGGCTGTTGTGACCCCGGCCGCAAAGCTTTCAGAAATTGAAGAAGTAGTTGTAATACTCGGTATTCAGGGGGGATTTTCTATAGAGCCCGGTTTAGAGGGCAAACATTGAAGGAACTGATTTTTTTTGCTGTTGTTGGTGTGTCGATGTTAGTTGTCCAGTGTTGCGTATTGGGCCAGATCTTCCCCCTTGAGTACAAGCCTGATTTGACGCTTTTGTTAGTCATTTGGATCGGGCTCAAGGGTGACTACGTATCCGGACTATTTTCGGTTTTTTTCCTTGGAATTGTTGAAGATTTGTTGTCCGGCGCCCCGCTGGGGCTATTTCCTGTCATATATCTCGTCGCTTTCATGTTCCCGGCGTACATCAGCTTGAATTTCGACGTAGAGAGTTTTGGACTGAGTTGGTCCATCACGATTCTCACATGTTTCATTTCTTTCTGTATTGTCTTCGTCGCCCGTTGGCTTGGAGGGCAAATCCTGTTTGAACCCGTGATAATCAAATTTGTAATTGTGAAAACTATTTCAACGTCTCTATGTCTGATACTCTTGAAACCTCTTCTGGATGGCTCCTGGAAAGGTTATTGCAGACTCATTGGAGCGGCCTAGTGGCGCAGCTACGCAGCAATCTTGTCCCTCAGGATTATTACAAGTCCCGTGTAGTAATCTTTTCCTCGATTGTCTGGATCGTAATGGCGATTCTCTTAATTCGGCTTTGGAGTCTTCAACTGATCATGGGGGAATCGTTCGACGATATGGCGATTGAGAACAGGATCAGATTACTGCGCTTATCCCCTCCTCGAGGCGCTATCCTTGACAGGAACGGCAAAGCCCTTGCGGAAAATAGCCCCAGTTTCACTTTATCGATTGTTCCTGGAACTATAAAAAGCGGGCGGGAAATCATCGAAACCTACTCTGATGTGTTAGGGTTTTCTCCGGAAAAAATGAGAAGTGTTATTGAGAAAAGTTTGCTTGCCCCAAGATTCATGTCTTTTCCGATCAAGAAGAACATAAGCTTGGAAGAAGTTTCACTTATAAAGGCTCATTCGTATGAAATGAAAGGCGTATCTCTCGATGCGCGGCCATATCGGCATTATCCGTGTGGGGACCTTCTATGTCACGTGATTGGAGTCACAGGGGAAATATCGAGCCCTGAACTGGAAAAGGTTGGCCGGGTTGGTTATAGACCGGGGGACTACGTGGGCAAGACGGGTATAGAGCGAGAATATGAGACCTATCTCAGGGGTGAAGAAGGTTGGGAACAGATCGAAATTGACGCCAAGGGTCGTCACCTGGCGAGCCTTACGAGGAAACCGGCAAAGTCTGGAGCCGATATAGTACTTACCATAGACGCTTCTTTTCAGAAATTTGTCGAAGATACATTCACGGAGAGAGCGGGGTCGGTTATTGTTGTAGATCCTGACACGGGGCGTGTCCTTGCGATGGTAAGCAAGCCGGGTTATGATCCAAATTTATTTTCCCCGTCAATTTCGGAACTCAACTGGAAGTCCCTTAACAGCGACCCTCTTCACCCTTTGGAAAACCGATCCATAAGAGGGCTTTATCCGCCGGCCAGTACATTTAAAGTAGTCACGGCGCTCGCCGGGCTTTCCGAGGGAGTCATAACACCGGACCGGAACATTTTTTGTTCTGGCGAAATGGAGCTTGGGGGACAAGTTTACAGGTGTTGGAAGCAACATGGTCACGGCCGTGTGAATTTGCACAGGGCAATAGTTGAATCTTGCGACGTGTATTTTTACGAACTGGGTTTAAAATTGGGGGCCGACAGGATGGCCAAATACGCGTCCCTGTTTGGTCTGGGAAAACCTACGGGGCTGGAATTGTCCCAAGAATTGCCGGGCCTTATTCCTACAAATTTCTGGAAAGAAAGGAATTATGGGACGTTTGTAAAGGATGGAGAGAATGTCACAATCGGCATAGGGCAGGGCTATACGCTGACAACGCCTATCCAGCTTGCCATGATGACCGCGGCCTTGGACAATGGTGGAAACGTAATGAGGCCATATTTGGTTGAGGAGATCAGATCTAGGGACGGCTCAGCTATTTTTCAGCAAACGCCGGTAGTTAGATGGAAGATGAAACCGGACCCTCACAACTGGTCTCTGATCAGAAAAGCTATGCGTGATGTGGTCGAGGATAAATCTGGCACTGGCCGCAAATGCAGGATTCCTGGGCTAAGTGTATATGCAAAAACAGGCACTTCCCAGGTTATCAGCGCCAGAGAAAAAACAAAGTCTGATGATGACATCCCATATCATGAAAGAACACACGCGATGTTTGTGGCGTTTGTTGATGATCAGCCTAAAAAGCTAGCGGTTGTGGTGGTCATAGAACATGGAGGTGGAGGAGGAAAGACAGCGGCCCCTCTCGCAAGAAAGATAATTTGCAGATATTACGGGCTCCCCGATCCGGGTGACCCTCGGGAATGAGCAGGGTAATCCTGTAAAGTGACAGTAAATTCGAAAGATTAAAGATTCAATGCCTAAGACGTATCTGGATTCAGGTGTTCTAAACTCAGTTCGGAAATTTGAATGGTTTCTGTGCCTGGATGGCATAATCTTGGCGGTCGCAGGAATTGTCCTTATTTATAGCGCGGCGATTCCGATGGGCGTTATTGGCAGGTCCTTTGTGATCAAGCAGGCCGCGTGGTTGAGTCTAGGGATCGTCCTCTTGATCCTGGTTTCGTTTGTTGACTATCGTGTCTTGGAAAGATGGGGACTGTGGATCTACATCTTTATATTGGTTGCGCTGATATCGGTTTCCATATTTGGAAGAGTCACCGCCGGATCTCGACGTTGGATCGACCTGGGTTTTATGCGTTTTCAGCCATCAGAGTTTGCTAAGCTTTCTGTGGTAATAGTCCTCGCGAAGAGTCTTGGCGACAGGAGACGCGGACCTCTAACTGATTGGACGGAAATATTTGGGAACTTGGGCCTGGTTATTGTGCCAGTCATCTTTGTGGCTACTCAGCCGGACCTTGGAACAGCCATAGTCTTATTCCTCGTTGCAATATCAATGATAATGTTCGTAGGGTTGGCGAAACGGATATGGACAACTATCCTCGTTCTGACACTCGTTAGCTTCCCTTTGATTTATTTTGGCGGAAAATATCTGCTCCTGGATTATCAGAAAAGAAGACTGATGACTTTTCTGAACCCTGATCTGGACCCATTAGG
>JACWAG010000335.1 GCA_014874425.1 Syntrophaceae bacterium
ACCCTCTACTCATACTGCTCATGGACTTTGTTGAGAGTCTTCTTGCGGACTTGAAAATCAAGCTCAACCCCGGGCCTGAATTCTACGATGAAGTGGAACAAGATCATTACAGGATCATTGAATGTTTCAAGCGAAGAGACGGTGTCGCTGTCAAAAAGGAGATGGCCGACCATGTTATTCGCGTGGGACGCTTTTTGGCAAAACTAGCGGGAAGTGTCCCTTTTTATCCCTCCGAATTTCAGTCAGTCAGCCGTTCTCTTTGCAAACAATCGCTGGTTTGCCATTCACTGGTCACTAATCATAATGAATCGTTGCCTTTGATAGCGGAAGAGACGCTTCAAGACTTGGGAGTTCTTCTCAGACGAGTAGATAATGGAGAACTCTATCTTGTTAAATTTAACGGCAAGTCAGAAACCGATGAACAATCCGAACTGAAAAACGTTCAAGACATGTCACTCACTTAATGACAACTGAAATATTAAAGGAGAATCAAATGCATCCGTTGGAATCAGCGCTCAAAGATGTAAATTACTGCGTAAACTTGGGAGACCGGCCTTCCAGACTAAAATATTGCGTGAATGGAGAGTGGCTGGAATCGACAACAACGAATTACATGGATTGTTATAATCCTTCCACCGGCCAAATCATTGCGCATGCGCCACAGTGCACTGTTGGTGAAGTCGAATCCGCAATTGCCGCGGCGAAGGCGGCTTTTCCCGCATGGGCCAATACTCCGCCGAACAAGCGGGCGCAGGTGCTCTTTCATATGAAAGCGCTGCTCGATGAACACTTGGAAGAGCTTACATATCTGCTTTGCAAGGAAGAGGGTAAATCCTGGACCGAGTCCATGGGTGACATCCTGAAGGTGAATGAAGTCGTTGAATTCGCCTGCGGCATTCCCCAGCTAATGAAGGGGGAGTCCATCATGAATATCTCGTCCGGTTACGATACTGTCCTATATCATCATCCGTTAGGAGTGTTTGCGGGTATTCCTCCCTGGAACTTTCCAGCCATGATACCTCACGGGTGGATGGCTCCTCTTTGTATCGCCACGGGAAATACGTTGGTGCTTAAGGCTGCAAGTTTTGTGCCCCAATCCGCTATGCGTGTTTTGGAACTCTGGCATGAAGCTGGGCTCCCCAAGGGGGTCATCAACATCGTAACTGCGGGTAGAAATGAGGCCGAAGTTCTCTTGAGACACCCTGATATCGTTGGTGTCTCATTTGTCGGGTCCACCAAGGTAGGGCGCCATATTTACGCTACGGCAGCGGCCAATGGTAAAAGAGTTCAGGCGTTGACCGAAGCAAAGAATCACGCTCTTGTCCTGAGAGACTGCAAGCTTGACAGAACTGCAAATGGCATTATCAATGCGTTTTGCGGGTGCGCTGGTGAGCGGTGTATGGCGTTACCGGTAATCTGCGTAGAAGAGGCTATTGCGGAAGATTTGGTAGCCGAGTTGAAAAAACTTGCAGCCAATAGAAAGATCGGGGCAGCCTATGACAAATCCACGGAAGTGGGCCCTGTTGTTAACGCTGGTCATCGAAAGTTCGTAACCAATTGGATAGAGAAGGGCATTGAGGAAGGCGCTGAACTTGCCCTTGACGGACGCAACCCAAAAGTCCCCGTGGAGTGCAAGGGCGGGTTCTTTGTAGGACCGACGATTTTGGATCATGTTAAACCGGGCATGAGCTGCGGCGATCAGGAAATATTCGGTCCCGTGCTTTGTGTCAAGCGAGTAAAAGATTACGAGGAAGGTCTGGCTATAATGAACGCCAGCGAATTCGCTAATGGCTCTGTAATCTATACACAGAACGGCTACTATGCCAGAGATTTTGCTCATCGCACACATGCTGGAATGGTAGGAATCAACGTGGGTATTCCCGTGCCCGTAGGCATCTTCGGTTTCACCGGGCATAAAAACTCCTTTTTTGGCGATCTCCACGTTATGGGTAAGGACGGGGTTCGATTTTTCACAGAGGTAAAGAATGTTACTTCTACATGGTTCAGAGAGGGTGAAGGTCCACAAATTTCCAAAAAGGTTGATACTTGGGACGGGACGATAACGTCTTTACCCACAGAAGAAAACAAGAAATAACACCACAAGGTGTGAAGTGTCTACGTTAGTTCTGGTGACCTAAGCTCTAGCGCTCGTTTCCATAAACGTGTCTAAGGGCTAAGAATCACCGCCAGCAGAGGGAATACTCCCTTTCCAGAGTGGGTGTGGCGTCAGCCCCTAATGTCACGGCCTGCCGGATCGGCTGTTTTCTCTTTGCAAGGTCAGTAAGGAGGTCTAGATGTCTGAGTTAAGCAGTCTACAGAAACAGCATGCTCCCACTATCACTGATGCCGGAAAGGTCGACTCCGTGCTCAGGGAACTCAGAAAAATTGTCGGTGAATCAAATTGTACGGCATCGAAGCACATTCGATACGCCTACTCGTACGATCTCAGTTTTGTGAAACCCAAGTTGCCGGACTATGTGGTCATGACTGAGACGGTTGAGCAGGTTCAGGAGCTTCTCCGATTTGCCAACAAGGAAAAAATCCCTATTGTGCCCTACACTGCCGGCACAAACATTGGAGGGCTTACGATTCCCGAGCGAGGCGGGATTCTTCTTGATCTAAAGAAGATGAACAACATTGTTGCCATTGATCCTGAATCGCACGTTGCAGTGATTGAACCGGGAGTCTCTCACGCTAAATTCGCTGATGCTCTTTACAAGCATAAACTAAGATTCGGCTGGCCTGTTGGCCCGCCTTCAGCTTCAGTTCTGGCATGCGCTATTTCTCACGGGATTGGCGGCCTTAACGCCAAATACGGGTTGAATAGCCAGGAAATCACCAGCATGGAAGTGGTTCTTCCCACTGGTGAACTGGTTCGGGTTGGTTCCTGCGCCATCCGGAATGACGCCTGGCACAGTTGTCTCCCGCTACCGCAGCTCGACGGCCTGTTCAAAGGATGGTTGGGTTCGAGCGGAGTAGTCACCAAGATTGGGATAAGTGTCCACCCGATTCCCCCACTTCTTAAAGTCTTCACCGTATCTTGTGAGAACGTCGAAGACATGTACTCCTACATGCTCAACTTGAGCAATTATGAGATGTGTGACGATCTTACCGCTGTCTCTTGGTGGCTCGCGCAGGTTCCGATCCCCTATCCTTTCAAGCCCAAACCCAATGACGCCCCCGAGTGGTTCAGTTTTGCCACCACCACCTCATGGACTGAAAAAGAACGAGAAGCAAGAACGGAAATCTGGGAGAAAGTCTTTGAGGAAGAGCAAGAAAAGGGCACCTCCATTAAGCAAACCGTGTACCCTGAGGAGGCCTTAAGAGGAAGGACTCAACTTCCGAGCCAAGTCGTCGGTTCCACCAAAAATTACTGCAAACAGGGAGGAGCCGGGATATCTTGGCCTGGAACGTTCACGCCTGCTAAAGTCTGGGCCCCGGTATACAACAAATGGAAAGACATTCTCATCGCCCATAATCTTTCGCCATCCGTTCGGATGAGCATGTATCGCGGTGTTCACTATGGAATGCTCAGAGCGATGATTCCGTTCAACAAGCAGAGCGATGAAGAGACTGAGAACGCTAGACACGCTATCGTTGAGTGTTTAAAGGTCGATTTGGACGCTGGAGGAATTCCCTACAAGCCGCCGATAGATTTTGCCAATGAGATCATTAAACGGGCCGACCCAGGATATCTGGAGCTTTTGAGGAGAATGAAAAAATTTCTCGACCCCAACGATATCATGAATCCCGGCAAACTCGGCATATAAGCAATCAAAATATATAGATTCTAATTGGAGGCGATAATGGACTGGAAGATTGCGGAGCTGAAAGAGCTAGAGGATAAAATTTGGAGATGCACCGCATGCGGTACGTGCAAGACAGCGTATGACTATGGTCCACCACCCACTTTTGGTGAAATTTGTCCTGCTGGAACTGAATTCGGGTTTGAAGGCTTCATGGCTTCCAAGGGCAAGATCGCATTCGCAAGAGGCATCTTGAGCGGGGAACTCCCTTGGGACGATGAATTATTGGAAGCGATCTACAAGTGCACCATTTGTGCCGGGTGTCAAAACCAGTGTCAGTTGGACCACAAACCCTATATACCTGAAATAATTGAAGCGATGAGACGCAAGGCAGTGGCTGAAGGCGCTGGGCCCATGCCTCTGCACAAAAATCTTCTCCAATCAATGAAAAATTACAACAACCCATACCAAGGCCCAAGACGTGTGAGAACGGACTGGACACGTCCTTTCAAAAAAGCTGGTAAACCTATTAAGGACCTGAATAAGGAGCCAGCCCCGGTCCTGTTTTTTGTTGGTTGTACCGGTGCATTCAACACTGCGGCGCGAGCCGTGCCGACAGCTACGGCCTCCATTTTTCAGAAGCTCGGGATGGACTTCGGGATCTTGGGCGAGAATGAGATCTGCTGCGGTTCTACGGCGATGAGAGTGGGAGACTCCGAAGAATTTAAAAGGGTCGCCACAAAAAACCTTGAAACTTTCAAATGGTTACACGATGAGCGCGGAGTTAAGACGATAATCAGTTCGTGCGCAGGATGCTACCGAGCGATCAAAAAGGATTACTCGCTTTCCTCTGAATATGACAAAGTAATGGAGGGAATCGAAGTTATACATACGGCTGACTATCTCAACCGTCTCTATAAAGAAGGGAAACTCAAATTCGAAGGTGAGTTACACTGGAAGGTCACATACCACGATCCGTGCCACACTGGAAGGCATTTGAACAAGTTCATTATCGACGAGGAAGGCAAGCAACTGTGGAAGGGAGCATACGTGGATGTTGATCAGAGCGAATGCCTGTATGAGCAACCCAGAGATTTACTTAAGGCCATTCCGGGTGTTGAACTCGTGGAGATGAAGCGTAACAGGGCCAACTCTTTCTGTTGCGGTGGTGGCGGTGGTGTGATGACGGGCTTTGGTGAATGGGCCGCCAAGAACGCGAGCTTAAGGATCCAGGAGGGAGAAGATACTGGAGCTGAAAGGATGGTTTCTATATGTCCATTCTGTCATTTCAACCTCAATGAAGGGGCAAAAAGAATTGGTTCTCAAGTAAAAGTCCATGATCTGACCGAGCTAATCGATCAGGTTCTTGTCGGCAGGAGTGACGACTAAACTTGAATTGGAGAAAATGAGGCCTGGCTTCGACCAGCACGAAGCCAAGTCTTACTTTCAGGACCTGAACAGTTCCGGAAAGGAGATTAGAGACCCAAAGAATTTGACGGAATGAATCGGCAGGGTTTTCCGGTCGGCATGGCGCCATCACCCGAAAGGCACGCGCCGGACCCAGCTTGCTTCGCAGCGTCAAAGGCTTTATTGATGCTGCACCGGCATCAACCGACAAAATCAAGCTTCATGAAAATTTGTTTGACGGAAGTAATCAAAGTTTGCATCGGCAAAGTGGAAAGCGGCTTTTGAGGGGAGACCGCAACGGCGGTGACGAATGAAAAATTCATGTTTTTTCGAGTTTCGGTCTGGTCAAGGAAAGGTGATACTATGAGTCAATCAAGTATTCGAACGGGTGCTGTAAATGTACAGTTTTCGGATTTGGCAAAACAGATGCTTCGTTACAGGTGGGTCTGCTATGGGATGCTTTTGCTGACCTACATATTTGTTTACTTCGATCGCGTCTCGCCTGCAGTAATAGCGCCGGAATTAATGAAAGAGTTTAATTTATCAGCCACAAGCCTTGGGATTTTATCGTCAATGTATTTTTATCCTTATGCCGCGATGCAGATTCCGTCCGGTATTTTGTCAGACCGTATGGGGCCAAGGATTTCGGTCACCATATTTTTCATCATTGCTGCGATCGGAACAGCGCTCTTTGGTCTTGCAAACAGCTTCGGATTAATCGTTTTTGGCCGCTTCCTGATGGGAGTTGGTGTGGCGGTGGTCTGGATCCCATGTATGAGAATTTTGGCAAACTGGTTCAGACCAAATGAGTTCTCGACCCTAACCGGCGTGATGCTCACAGTGGGTAACGCAGGGGCTGTGCTCGCTGCTGCGCCACTGGCTTTCTTGGTAGGCATCGTCGGCTGGAGAGCGTCTTTCTACTGGTTGGGCGCTTTTATGTTCATTGTGGCGATGTTGAATTTCATCGTCCTCAGGAACAAGCCGAGTGACAAGAGTTTACCCACTGTTTCAGAGATAGATGGAATCGATTACTATTCTGTCCAGAGCACTGAAAAGGTCAGTTTTGGCGAAAACGTAAAAAGACTTTTTGGGATGAAGAACTACTGGTTGATAGCCATTTACGCATTTGTGATCTATGGCACGGTTATGGGTTTTCAGGGTCTGTGGTGCATACCGTATCTAGAGCAAACGTACGGTCTTCCAAAACAACAAGCGGCAAACATACTCATGTTATGGCCGATCGGCATGGCAGTGGGTTGCTTTGCGTTTGGGTATGTTTCCGACCGAATTTTGAAATCCCGTAGGAACGCTTCATTCTATGGCATCATCATTTACGCCCTGACTTGGTTGCCTTTGGTGCTGTGGCCGGACAAAATCCCTGTAGGCATGTTTTATCCTCTTCTTTTCATCATGGGCTTCTTCTCTGGCGCCTACGTTCCGAACTATGCCCACATTGCCGAAGGCCAGCCTCACAGCTTCATCGCGACGGCAAACGGTATGCTTAACATCTGGTATTTTGTTGGGGGCGCGCTTTTTCAATCTGTGATGGGAATGGTCCTGGATTTTTACGGCAAGGCAGGAAATAAATTCCCGGTGGGCGCATATAAGACAACTTTTACAGTATGTATTATTGCTTTGGTGATTGGCGCTATTGCGATGTATTTTACTACCGACAGTAAAGTGCTACAGAAGAAATCTTCTTAAAAATAAGAACGCCAAAGTCGCAGCGGGACAACAACAGGTCAACCCACAGCGAGATTGTTGGAATAGGCCTCGGTTAAACAGGGCTAGGCAACGCAA
>JACWAG010000336.1 GCA_014874425.1 Syntrophaceae bacterium
CTACTACACTTATGGCTTATAACAAGCCCACGATAATATGCCCTTCCATGAACGTGAACATGTACCGAAATCCAATTCTGCAAGCGAATCTGGAAAGACTCGTCACATATGGCTATCAAGTGATGGTCCCGGATTCGGGAGAGTTGGCTTGCGGTTGGACTGGGGAAGGGCGAATGCCCGAGCCGGAAGCGATTTTTCGGGAAGTGGAGCGCAGACTCGGCCCCAGAGATTTTGATGGGTTGCGTGTCCTGGTAACGGCTGGTCCGACTGAAGAACCTCTCGATCCCGTCAGGTTCATTACAAACCGTTCTTCAGGCAGAATGGGTGTGGCGATAGCTAAACGCGCCCTGGCCCGAGGGGCTGATGTCACACTGATCTCCGGTCCCCTAAAGGTAGCGGCGCCTCACGGGGTGAATCATATTCCAGTCCGAACCGCTTCGGAAATGATGGAAAAAGTCTTGGAACGGTTTCATGAATCGGACATGGTCGTAAAGGCTGCGGCTGTCGCTGATTTCAGACCTGAAACAGTCCATGGGGAAAAGATCAAAAAGGATGAATTTGGGACCACAATCAACCTTGTGCGTAATCCTGATATCCTCGCAACACTTGGAAGCCGGAAATGGCCGGATCAAATCCTAGTTGGATTTGCAGCGGAGACTTCGAACGCAATTCAAAACGCGAGGATCAAATTGAAAAACAAAAACGTGGATATGCTGGTCCTGAATGATGTCAGCAAGACTGGCGCAGGATTTGATTGTGAAACGAACATTGTCCGACTGTTGTTTCGTTCCGGAGATGAAGAGCAACTTTCTCTGATGTCCAAAGAAGATGTCGCTGATCAAATCCTGAGCCGAGCCTTGGACCTTCGACGGAGAGTCAATCATTGATTTGTTGAAAGGCGCGATTCTACGCATTGAACAGCGCTATTGTGTTAGCGCCGAGATAAGAGACTGCAATGGCATTTTGTAGCGGCCCTGGTTCAGAGCTTAGAGACTATCTCTGTTATCTTGTGGATATGGGATGGGACCAAGTCTTTGTCTCCAGAGTCGCTCAGAAAGACGAACCGACGCCAAGCGCTAAATTGACGGCCATCAGGGAAGAAATAGGAGATTGCCGGCGGTGTCCCTTGAGTAGTGGCAGGAAAGCCATTGTTTTTGGGGAAGGTTCACCCGGAGCGAGGTTGATGTTTGTTGGTGAAGGACCTGGGGCGGACGAAGACAGGGAAGGGAGGCCTTTTGTAGGGAGGGCGGGGCAGTTGCTCAATCGTATGATCAATGCCATGGGACTCGACAGGTCACAAGTCTATATAGCCAATGTTGTGAAATGCCGACCCCCGGGCAACCGTGATCCGGAAGCGGTCGAAATCCAAACATGTTTGCCTTTCCTGGAGGCCCAAATAAAAGCGATATCACCGGAAGTAATAGTTGGTTTAGGTAGAATAGCCGTCGGTTCGTTGCTTGGAAGAAAGATTTCTCTGACAAAGACTCGGGGAAGTTTCTATTATGTAAACGGGATTCCTGTCATGCCCACATATCACCCATCCTTCCTGCTTAGAAAGGAACCTGAGCGGAAATGGAAGGCCGAGACATGGGAAGACCTCAAAAAAGTAATGGCTCAATTGGATTTGCCGGTTGACGGACGTGGAGACTCCAAATGATAACTGAACGAATTCGTATTATCACAATTGCATTGGTTTGCTGCTGCTTGGCGCTGATGATCCACCCACTTTTGGGTGAAGCCGGAAAAGAAGAAGAACCGGTCGTGTTTCTGCTGGATATTAATGGAACGATCAACCCCGCTTTGTCCGATTATATCAGCAAGGGCATCGAAAAGGCCGAGGCAAAAAAGGCCACTTGTGTAATCATCAGAATGGACACTCCCGGCGGAGTGTTGAGCACCACCAAGACAATAATAAAGGATATGGTCAACGCCAAACTACCGGTAGTTGTCTATGTCGCTCCTAGTGGATCCAGCGCAGCATCAGCAGGCGCCTTAATTACCGTATGCGCCGACATAGCGGCCATGGCGCCGGGAACGAATATCGGGGCGGCTCATCCAGTAAGTGGTGGTGGACAGGAAATTGATGCGACCATGTCTGAAAAGATCATGAATGACATGACGGCATATATTCGTGGGATAGTCATGAGCAAGGGGCGCAACGCGGAATGGCCCGAAAAGGCAATCAGGGAGAGTGTTTCCATAACAGCCAAAGAAGCGCTTGATCTGAAAGTCATAGACCTGATGGCCGACTCTATCCCTGATCTATTGCAAAAACTCAATGGCCGTAAAATTGAGAAAGAAAATCACGAATATGTATTGAAAACAGAGGACGCTAAAATCGAACGAGTAATTCCCGGTTTTAGGTTTAAGATCCTGGATGTTATAGCAAATCCTAATATCGCCTATATTCTGATGATGGTCGGTGGTCTTGGTATTATGATGGAGTTATTCAACCCAGGATTAATTTTCCCTGGGGTAGCCGGGGGTATCTGCCTGTTACTATCATTTTTCGCATTACAGGTCCTGCCCGTAAACTATGTAGGAATCCTTCTTATAATACTGTCTATCATTCTTTTCATATTCGAAATCAAAGTGCAATCATTCGGATTATTTTCAATAGGTGGTATAATTAGTTTAACTCTTGGGTCAGTTATGCTTTTCGATTCCAGTGAATCGGCCATGCGTGTTTCATGGTCCGTCATTGTTCCGACTGTTTTGGCAGTTTCAGCATTCTTTATATTTGTCTTGGGACTTGTGATTAGGGCCTGGATGCACAAGCCTCGTACCGGACCACAAGGATTAGTAGGAGAAGTAGGGGTAGCCACGACGGACATAGATCCTACGGGTAAGGTGTTGGTGCACGGAGAATATTGGAACGCCAAGTCCGAAATCCGGATACCGAAGGGAGAAACTGTAACGGTGACGAAAGTGACGAATCTGGAAATCATGGTGGCAATGCATGGTGGTCGGTAACGAGATTTTTCATGGCAATTATAAGGTAATTATAAGGCCCCTTTGTCTGGGCGCCCATTCTTAGGAGGATATCATGTATGGTCTGGGAATAATCGTAATCTTGGGAATAGTCATTCTCTCAATGGCTATAAAGGTGCTGAACGAGTACGAGCGAGCGGTCATTTTTCGACTCGGACGAATAATAGACCACAAGGGACCAGGAATTATCTTCTTGATCCCCATAGTTGACAGAATGGTAAGGGTAAGTCTCCGGACTGTAGTCATGGATGTTCCTTCTCAGGATGTCATAACTAGGGACAACGTATCGGTGAAGGTTAACGCGGTAATCTATTTTAGAGTCATGGACCCAACCAAGGCAGTTATCGACGTCGAGAACTACCTTTATGCGACATCCCAGTTGGCTCAGACGACGCTAAGAAGTGTTTGCGGGCAGTCTGAACTTGATGAATTACTGGCCTCTCGGGAAAAAGTGAACATGATACTTCAGGAGATCCTGGACAAACACACCGGTCCTTGGGGCATAAAGGTCAGCATGGTTGAGTTAAAATATATAGATTTGCCTCAGGAGATGCAGCGGGCTATCGCCCGACAGGCTGAGGCTGAAAGAGAAAGAAGGGCGAAAGTCATAAATGCGGAAGGTGAATTCCAGGCTTCTACTAAACTTTCCGAAGCAGCCGTTATAATAGCCAAGGAGCCTATCGCATTACAGCTAAGGTTCCTGCAAACTCTTGTTGAGGTGGCGGCTGAGAAGAATTCCACTACGGTCTTCCCTATACCGATTGATTTGTTTGAGCCATTTTTGAGAAAATTTAAAGAGAAGGACGAAAGCTGATTCTTGAGGTAACTCAAGCATTTGCTGAAAGGAATAGCTATGCCGGGGATACTTGTTCGCTGGCTCATCATTACGGTAACGGTGTTGCTCATCTCCAAGCTTTTTCGTGGGGTTACCGTGGATGACACGGGATCGGCGCTGGTTTTCGCCGCTATACTTGGGGTCTTGAACGCCTTTGTCAGGCCGGTGCTGATAATTCTCACCTTACCGTTAACTATTGTGACCTTGGGGTTCTTCATCCTTGTCATAAATGCGCTACTGTTTTGGTTTGTGGCAGGGCTCGATGTCGGTGTCCATGTGTCCGGGTTCTGGTCAGCATTCGCTGCGTCTCTGGTAGTGAGCCTCGTTTCGTGGTTTACCAGTTCGGCCATTTCAGGTGGAGGCGGAGAACGGACCGTCATTATGACACGTTGGGACCGGAACATCGTTGACCTCCGTCGAGGCAAAGGAAATCGGTGGGAATGACGTCGGGAATGCTCCATGGCGCATGCGTCAACAATTTCTCGGAGGGGTAACCGGACTATGGTAGCAACAGGGCTAGCTAAACTAGTCTATGATCCTTCAATAGTCTCGGAATATGAGCGACTCGGGCTCCTTTACAACCAGGCGTCCATAGACACCGCTTTCAGGGAGTCCGCCGACGTTCTATTTGAGGTTTTACAGAAAAGGTTGACAACCCTATTTGGTCCTCAGCATGGTGTAGGCGCCACGGAGCAGGACAATATGATCGAGACTGGTCATACGCTCCATCGGCGCCTTGGCTTGCCTATTTACAGCCTTTATTCGTCAACGAGACGCCCGACACCGGAGATGCTTCAAAACGTGGACGCGATCCTTGTCGATATCCAGGATGTGGGGACTCGTGTTTACACTTTTTGCGCCACAGTGTGCTTTCTAATGGAGGTTTGCGCTGGTGTGGGCAAGACTGTTATAATACTTGACAGGCCTAATCCAATTAACGGAGTTGATGTTGAGGGGAACGTTCTGGATCCGGAATTTGCCTCCTTCGTCGGACCGTATCCTCTGCCAATGCGCCATGGAATGACTGTTGGCGAACTCATGAATTACTACAACCAACGGTTCGGGATCAAATGTGATCTCAAAGTAATTCGTATGGATGGATGGGACAGAAACGCTTACTTTGATCAGACAGGTCTGCAGTGGGCTTTTCCTTCGCCGAACATGCCTACCATCGAAACTGCTGTCGTATATCCCGGGCAGGTACTATTGGAGGGAACAAACCTGTCTGAAGGCCGGGGAACGGCTAGGCCTTTCGAAATCTTTGGCGCCCCTTACATTAATCCTGAAAAAATACTCGCTAATGTCGAAAAGAAAGCCTTGAATGGAGTTACGCTTAGAATAGTTGAATTCAAGCCGGTCTTTAACAAATGGATGAATAAACGCTGCCTGGGATTCCAGATGCACGTCACTGACAGAAACCTTTTCAGACCCTATAGGGCGACGCTTGCGATATTGTCTTCTATTATTCGAAATAATATGGAATTCAAATGGTCGAACCCACCGTACGAATACGTTTTTGACAAGATGCCAATAGATGTGATCCTTGGAGATGGATCAACAAGAAAGTCCCTGGAGCGAAATGATTCTGTCTTTACTATTGAAAAAAGTTGTGAGGAGAACTTAAACGGATTCTTAAAGATCAGAAAAGATTTCCTCCTTTATTAAAGGCAATTCCCCACATACCGTATTGGTGGTTTCGAGAATCATTCTTTGAACCTGTATCCGACACCTCTTACCGTCTCAATCACTTCTCCATTATCGCCCAATTTTTTTCTTAACCCCACGATTTGAACATCAACTGATCGATCTGTAACAGGGTAATCACTCCCTTTGACCGAATCGATTATCTGTTCTCGGCTGAATACCCAGCCAGGTCTCTTTGCAAGAAAATGAAGTATTGAGAATTCCGTAGCCGTAAGATTTATAAGTGAGTCTTTAACTCTAACCTCGTGGCGGGAAGGATTTATGACAAGATCGTGGGCCTTGATTACGGATTTGTCATCCACCGTGTCAGACTGGTTACGCCTCAATATTGCTTTGATTCTAGCCAGAAGAACTCTGGGACTGAATGGCTTGGTTACGTAATCATCCGCGCCCAGTTCAAGTCCCAGAACGACGTCGGTATCTTCAGCTTTCGCCGTTATCATAACTACCGGAATATACGACGTCTCCGGGTTGCTCTTTAGAACACGGCAAGTGTCGAGCCCATCTCTACCAGGCAGCATCAAGTCAAGCAGTATTATGTCGAAGGTATCCTTCTTGAGTTTTTGGAGCGCCTCTTCTCCTGACATGGCACACGTAACCTGGAAATTTTCCTTTTTCAGATTGTAACTCACCAGCTCAAGTATATCTTCTTCGTCATCCACAACCAGAATTCGTTCTCTTGCCATATATTATTACCTTTGTCATTCTCTGTATGGTTAGGCCTAACCAGGTTATTGTATAACAGGCCACGAGCATAGCGCAAATTTTCATAACATTAGACGGGGCTATGAAGAAAATACTTTTCGTTCAACTACCGCCGCCCAGGTTCATATTTGAAGATTCTGGGGCAAACATCCCACTAGCCGCCGGGTTTCTAGCTTCCTGTATTAAATCACAAGAACCATTGAAGTTTGAAACGGAAATTCTTGGTTCTGACGTTGTAGATGTTCTCTGCGATGCCGGCATAATTCGGGAGATAACACTGCGATCACCGGATATACTTGCTATGACACTCTATCTTTGGAATTCACAGCGGAGCCTATTTATAGCCACAGCAGTCAAACGGCTGCTCTCAAATGTGAAAGTCATTGTTGGTGGTCCTGATGTCACGCCAGACAATTCTTGGTTGCTAAGACACCCCTCTATCGACATTGGTGTTTTCGGAGAAGGCGAACCCCAATTTGTCTCAGCGTTAAATGAAATTGTCTCCTCGGAGAAACATGAGCCATGTAGCATGAAGTCATGTGAAACTGAACAAGTCATTTTCAAATCGAGAAATAAATCTATGAAAAATTGGGATCTAGGTCAAGCCGGCTATCCCTATGTTAACGGCATAATCGGCCCTTCAAGAAACGGTTCGATATTTTTGGAAACAGTCAGAGGGTGTCCATTTAAATGTAAATATTGCTACTATCACAAGGCTTTCGACTCTGTCCGCTCGTATCCAATGACGCTCATTGAAGAAGTTCTTGATTTTGCCTATTTACAAAAGAACCAAGTGAATGAAATTTACTTGATGGATCCAACGTTTAACGCTCGAAAGGGATTTCGGGACATATTGAAAAGCATGGCTTCAAGGAGGCGAAACCATGACATCAAGATTCACACGGAATTGAGAGCAGATTTGCTAACTGACGAAGATGTCCGACTGTTTAAGGAAGCTGGATTGGTATCGGCCGAGATTGGGCTTCAGACTGTGAATCCAGACGTTTTAAAACTGGCTGGACGTTCTGGAGATCCTGAGAGGACGCTTGCAAAAGCGGTGTCCTTGAGGAAAGCGGAAGTGGATGTAACTACCGGAATAATTCTGGGTTTGCCTGGTGACACGCCCGAAGGTTTTTCCAAGACATTGAACCGCCTTAAGGAGACCCAAGCGTTCTCGGTCATTCAACCTTTCACCCTAGCCATCTTGCCAGGTTCCGATTTCAGAAGAGAAGCCGGCAAGCTACGCGTACAATACGACGAAAGCCCCCCATACTATATAAAGTCATCTGACACATTTTCATCTGCTTCGATGAAGATGTGTTTGGATGAATTCGAGGAAACATTTGAGATGGAGCTGGATTACATAGGAGCGCCATCGCTTGTTGAATCAGATTCAAACGTTAGTACTAACACTCAAGGGACAAATTACATAAGCAAATGGATAATTAACTTGCCGAATCGGGACCTGGTTCAGGTTTCCGGTTGCATCGTGGCGCAGGCGAGCAATCCGTTCACGATATGGTTAAAGGGGGTTGATGCCTCTGGGACCGAGAAACATCTTATTCAAAGCCTCTGTGCTTTCGTGGCCCAAAGCCCTCACACTGTGTTGCATCTTGTGTTCGAATTCAGTAGAGGTGTTCGTGTAAAATTCTTGCGAGAGATTCTGGAAGCGACCGCTAATCCTGAAATATACGTAAATAGGGCGTTCTTCCCTTTGTACCCGGAAGGTGAGGTTGTTTCACCCAACTTTATTGTTATTGCGCCTCTGCCGGCCACAACTTACGCCAGAAACAAAATAATAGAGCGATACTCTCTGGATGCCACCGTCATCTGGAGTGTAAATCTTTCGAACACTGATGATTTAAGTAATGCTGCTACGCCTATACTGATTACCGGGACGATTCCGTCAGATCCTTCAATTAGGAGTCGCCTATCCAGCGATCTGAAGGAGATCTCCGGTACAAGGCCGGAAGAAGTCATGTTCCGTCATGGGGACGCTCAACGTTGGTGGGACAGCGAATCCGGGGGAGCCTCGAAACAAGTGAACCTGAGAGAGAACATATTTGTGACCGGTAAGAAGGATTGATACAGTTTGAACCGACGATTAGGGGCCTGGGTTGGGACGGGGGAGAATACGAAGTCAGATGTCCCCACGTCCCTCGCTGGGAGTGGCAGGCCATGCCTTAGATTACTTGAAAGCCTATCGCCGGGACGCGAATCGAATTCGGTGTCGCGGTTCAACACACATAGCTAATGTCGAATCCGGCCTGCCTAACCATTCTTAAATCATCCTCAACGGAACGCCCGCCGGTAGTCAGATATCCGCCTATGATCATTCCATTAGCCCCGGATCGTAGAGCCATGGCTTGAAAATCGCCAAGGTTCCTTTCTCTGCCGCCAGCGATCTTGATGGTCGCAGATGGAAGCACGAGCCTGAATACCGCTATAGTTTTAATAATTTCCATAGGTTCCGGTGGTGTGGTGTCTTGAAGAGGTGTGCCTGGTCTTGGATTGAGTATATTTATGGGAACGCAATCGACTCCGAGGTCTGCCAGGGTAAACGCAAGGTCCATTCTTTGCGATGGGGTCTCTCCAAGACCTATTATTCCACCGCAGCACGCTGACGCGCCGTTGCTTTTTACAAGTTTTACAGTCCCTACCCGGGACTCATAGCTATGAGTGGAACAGATGGATGGGTAATAATCACGTGAAGATTCGAGATTATGATTGTATCGGGTTACTCCAGCGCCAAAAAGTTTTGCTGCCCTATTTTCGTTCAGGAAGCCTAGGGAAGCGTCAAGCGCAATATCTACCTCGGATTTCACTATACGTAGAGACTCTATTAACCTGTCGAAGTCCTGTTCGCTCAGCGCCCCACCGCTGGTTACCGTGCAGAAGCGCCCAGCGCCAAAGGCTTTTGCCGCCCTTGCGGCGCTGAGGATCTCCGCTGTTGATTTCAGGTCATAGATCTCGCTGGCGTCTCCATGTTTGGCGGATTGCGCGCAAAATGCGCAATCTTCAGAGCACATTCCCGATTTGGCGTTTATCAGGGAGCACGAGTCAAACCTGTTGCCAAGGAAGTTGATCCTTATCCGATCAGCGGCGGCCGCCAGCTTCATTAGCAAATTGTAAGGCAGGTTCCACAAGGCAGCGGCTTCTTCTCTCTCGATCTTTCCTCCGTCCAATATCCTGGATTCAATTTCCTTAATGAGTTCAATCAGCACGTTTTGATTTTTGTCCATAAGAACCTCCATCAACAAATTACTTTATCAAAGTTATAGGTTAATCGGTAATCCCTTTTGCTTTTGATAGCCGTGTTTTTTGAATCCAAGTCCGCTAATTTGAATCTAAATATATGGCATGGGGTAAGAGATTGCCACGATTTGGAAGGAGTCAGTCCAATGTACTCTCTAAATAGTTTTAATTCAGGAAAATTCAGAAATGAATTCAGGACTATGAAAAGGGAAATGGATGAAGTATTTGAAAGCTTATCTCAAGGGAAAACCATGTGGGCGTCTCCTCTGTGGCGCGAATCGAGCCTGTTGCCGTTGATCAATGTTAGGGAGACTCAAGAAAGCTTCGTGGTGACTTGCGAGGTTCCTGGCATAAAGGTCGAAGATCTCAACATAAAAATCGAAGGAGACACTCTGACATTACGGGGAGAGCGAAAAACCGACGCGCAGGTCGGCAAAGTGAGTTATCTTAGGCGTGAAAGGGCTTCAGGCTTTTTCCAACGTAGCCTAACTATACCGAGAGCAATCGATGAAGACAGTGTGACCGCGACATACAAAAAGGGAGTCCTCACGGTGACTTTGTTGAAAGAGTCAAAGAAAGCGTTCCGTCGAATAAGGGTCAGTTACGAGTGATGTAAAACATTATTATGTGGAGTTTTACGCAAGAATTATGGTAACATAATTAGTTCTCGAAAGATAGCGAAGGAACTTTTTGTGCTAAGGGTTGACATAATTACAAAGAGTGAGCATTTGATGCCGTGTTTTCTTGTTAAGAGCTTAAACATAGTCAACCACAAAAGTTAACAAGTATCTATCCTGGGGAAAGAATCGGAGTGTAGGAATGAACTATGCCGTAGCGATCAACCAAATAGACCAATTCTTGGCCCAAGTCCGTACTATAAAGCCTTTATCGGCTGAACAAGAATTTGCGCTTGCGGTGAAATTTAGAGAATCTGGAGACGTAGAAGCGGCCCACGAATTGGTGGTATCACATCTGCCATTTGTCGTTAAGATCGCGTTTCAGTATCGACATTACATGTTGCCGGTGCAGGATCTCATTCAGGAAGGTTCAATTGGTTTGATGAAAGCTGTCAAACGCTTTGATCCTTATAAAGGCTACCGGTTGGTATCCTTTGCAATATGGTGGGTAAAAGCGTACATAAAAAACTTCATACTCAAGTCATGGAATCTGGTGAAACTGGGCACAACTCAAGCCCAACGAAAACTCTTTTTCCGAATCGGGGACATCGGTGAACATCAGGATTCGGAAACTCGATCAGAACGTATAGAAAAATTGGCGGAAGAACTGAATGTGCGGTCCGATGACGTAATTGAAGTTGAAGCTAGGGTCAAAGCAAGGGATTGGTCCCTTAACGAACCTCTCGGCGATGACAAGGATTTCACAGCCATCGAAATGCTTGAAGACGAATCAGACAATCAGGAAGTCCAAATGATTGCTATGGAATCTGATAAAAAACTGCATGAAGCCGCCGGTAACGCGTTAAAGAAACTTGATGATCGAGAACGTTTCATAGTCGAAAAAAGATTTATGGACGATTCTCCGTGGACTCTCCAGAAACTTGGAGAGCATTTTGGAACAAGCCGGGAGCGCATGAGACAGGTAGAAAAACGAGCGCTTGGGAAACTCAAGAAGGAACTGTCCGTCAACTTGACTGAAGCGCCAGCCTATTGAGACAAGTAGGCGTGGCTTAAAAGAGAATGTCTAAATTGGCTGCCGCTTGATTCTAAATCGGCGGCCTAATTTTTAATTTATGTTTGACGAGGCGCCCATAGCATCACGTATACTCCAAGCAGGCAGATTGCCGACCCAATCCAATCATACATGTCTGGGGTTTTACGATCGATACCCCATCCCCAGAACACGGATAGAAAAACGAATACTCCTCCGTAGGCGGCGTAAATTCTTCCGAAATCCGGAAAGTTTTGCAGGGTCGGAATGACGCCGTAGACAAAGAGGACCAGCCCGCCAATGATCCCACACCAAATGGAACTATGCTCTCTTAGCCATAGCCATACCATGTAACCTCCTCCGATTTCCGCCAACCCTGCGACAACGAATAATATTCCTGCTCTAATCAATTCTTCGTTCCCTCTCCTTAGAACACGTCAAGAAATAGAAAAATCAATATTGGTTGAATGTAAAGTTCTTTATCATTGTTTTAACAATAGCCTAAACGGGATCATTGCAGAAGGCGCAAAACCATGTCTCCGATAGAAACGTATTGCAGAATCGTTTATTTTGTCGGTCAACAATGTGATGCGGAGGCAACCTGAGGCCTGCGCAAATTCAATTGCTTTGCGAATCATCAAGGAGCCCAAGCCACAGTTACGGTTCTCAGGCCGAACAATCATGTCCTCGACAATAGCGACGCGTCCGCCACAAACTGTACTGACGGTGTAGAGTATATTGACCATGCCTAAAACGGTGGGACCTTCCCTGAGCACAAGTATGCTGCCAACCTCCGGACACTCAATAATCCAGCGCAATCCTCGACACTGCTTTTCGAAGTCAGGCTGGAAATC
>JACWAG010000337.1 GCA_014874425.1 Syntrophaceae bacterium
GACAGGTTATCGGTGATAGGGAAATCCAGCGCTATTTTCCGAGGCAGTTTGTCGAGATGATCCTGGGTTCCCAGCTTGGAAAGCCGCTTGCTGATTCCCGATTAGTCGAACTGGAAACAGTAATTGATTCGAGTGCCGGTGAATCTATACCCGTAAAGTTTTCAGGTCTGATTCTCTTTGATGGCGGCAAGCCTATTGGTTCCGTCGGTTTTCTGGAGGACCTGCGGACCTTCAAGAGATTGGAACGTGAAAAACAGGCGTCGGATAGACTTGCGGTGGTTGGCCAGACGGTCGCAGGACTTGCTCACGGCATTAAGAACATTATTCAGGGGCTTGAAGGTGGCGTCTATGTAGTTGAAACGGCAATTGAGGACAAAGATTCAAAACTGATGGACCGTGGATGGAACATGGTCAAGAACAACATACGACGCATTGGGGACCTTGTAAAAGATCTCCTGACATATTCAAAAGAACGGGCCCCCGAATATGAGGCCACAGATCCCAACGCCCTGGCCGAGGAAGTCTGCGACCTTTTCGAAATAAAGGCCCAGGAAAAATCTATTGTTATTGAGAGACAATTCGATTCTAACCTGAGTAAAATATTTCAGGTATTCCTGGATCAGCGCGGAATTCATACATGTTTGTCAAACCTGATTTCCAATGCGATAGACGCGTGTGAAGCAGACAAGAAAAAACCGAGTCACAAAATCATTATGCGGACCATGGAGGACCAAGAAGGCGGAATCATCTTCGAGGTCTCTGACAATGGTTCGGGTATGACTGACGAAACCAAGAGAAAATTGTTTTCAAGTTTTTATTCAACCAAAGGTAGTCGAGGCACTGGACTGGGACTTTTGGTTACCAGCAAGATTGTGGTGGAGCATGGTGGAGAGATTTTCTTTGAGAGTGTTCAAGACGTTGGGACTACCTTCACGATAAGGATTCCGTTAGGCCATAGTTCCGGTTCCTCTACAACGTCAGGCCCTGAAGACGGGAAAGACGCGACTGGCAATGCAAACCACATAGCATAGGAAAAAGCGTATTCCGGAATTCGAGACCATCGTGAGGCGCAGCATGGTTTGCCTGAACTCACCCGATCGGTTTCCACCATCGGCTATAAGTTAGAGATCCCTTTCTTTGGAGGCGCAGATGACTCTGCAAACTTACCCGGGAAAGCATTCTTGGGATTGGGAAACGTCAACTAAAGAGATCGCAAGCATAAGTGACTGGGCTTCATCGTTTCCGGAGGTTCAGGAAATTGTGATCAGCCCGGATGGCGAGAGAGTCGCCGCTATCGTGATGACGGAAGATGAGACAGTCACTGTCTGCGTAAACGGCGAACTGTGGACTAACACATTCGAAAAGGCCTGGTCACTTAAATTCAGTCCGGGGTCTAGTCTTTTCTGCATTGGGATGAATGATGATGAATGGACGGTTATCGAAGAAGACCAACCATGGGAAGAATCGTTTGATTATGTCTGGAACCTGAAATTTAGCCCAGAAGGCCCTGGAGTCGGCGTTAACATCAGGACATCCGACGGTTACGGCGTAGCTTTGAACGGTAATACATGGGACAACAAATTCGTGCAGATGAGAAGCCTCGAAGTTAGTCCGGACGGGCAAAGAGCGGCGGGAAATGTTCAACTGGCGCCATTGTCCGAGGGAGATATATCCGGCTTCAAGAAAGGGCTTTGGGGCCTTGCGGTAGATGGAGAACTATGGGACGCCAATTTCCTCAATGTTTGGGACTGCGCTTTCAACACAGAGGGAACAAAAGTCGCCGCAGAGATACGATTGGTCTCCGGTCGCCAAACTATTGCCGTAGATGGGATTCCCTGGGATCAGGAGTTCAAGGCCGTGTGGAGACCGATATTTGTCCCAGGGGCACATGACGTAGTCGCGCCGTGTTTGACGACCGATGGATGGCAAGTGCTTATCAATGGCAAATCTCTTTGGAACCAATCATTTAATCAGGCATGGCATACGGTTTTCAGCCCCAACGGCGCTAAACTTGCCGCTGTTGTTTCTCCGGAATTCGGCAGGTGGACCATTGGGGTAGACGGGAATGTCTGGAAAAACACTTTCGGTGAAGTCGTTTTGGCCCCTGTTTTCAGTCCTGATGGACAGGGAATGGCTGCAGTGGCCAAGGATTCCGGAAAGTGGACCATAATAGTTAACGACGTTCCTTGGGCAGAAAGTTTTGACATGGTCTGGGACCCTGTATTTAGTCCGGACGGTCTGCATGTGGTTGCAAAGGCCGCCAGAGGTTCAGATTACTTCGTAGTCGTGGATGGGAAAAGCGCCAGTCAGAAATTTGAGGAGTTAGGCGTTCCTGTATTCAGTCCGGACGGATCCAAGCTACTTATGAAAACTGTAGAGGGTGGTAGGTATCTTAGAAAAATTGTTCCTCTCAAGGATTTGCTCTGAAAATTCAGGAGATAGCCATGTACGAATTTGTTAGTGGCCCGCTGGTTTGGATAGCCTTCATCGTGTTTGTATCAGGGATGGTCTATCAATTTGTGACCATGCTTAGATCAGCCAAGAAGGACAAGGTTATCTATCCGTATATGAGCCTAAAATATTCACTTAGGTCATTGTTTCACTGGATGATCCCATTCGCGTCCCGGAATATGAGGGCTAGATACGAGGTTACTATTGTAACGTTTTTGTTTCATGTTTGCCTGATTTTGGTCCCGATATTCCTACTTGCCCACATCGTCATGTTCTCTTTTGCGTGGGGCTTAAAATGGGGAGCCCTATCCTCGGTCGCCGGGACGGACATGACGATCATCGTCATCCTTGCGTGCCTATTTTTCCTCATCAGAAGACTGATGCTGCCTGAAATCAAATTTGTAACTGACCCCTCGGATTATTTGTTGCTAGCAATCGCGGCCGTTCCCTTTATCACCGGTTTGGCCGCCAATCAGCAGTGGTTTGATTACCAGGCGACAGTGATAGTTCATATTATTACCGGAGCAGTCATGCTCATGGTCATCCCTTTTACAAGATTGAGTCACATGCTTTTCTTCCCCTTCACTAGGGCTTACATGGGTTCTGAATTCGGCGCGGTTCGCAACGCCAGGGATTGGTAAGAAGAGATTGAAACGGAGGATACAGCCCATGGGTTTACCAGCGATTCCGATAGTTAGCGATCCTGGTTTGGATGAAACCGTTAAGGAACTCAACCCGGAAAAGATAGCAGACGTTGTGGACAGAGTAATAGACAGCGAAACTGCCGCCAGGTTCGAAGTCTACATGAAGACCTGTGTTCATTGTGGCCTGTGCTCGGATGCTTGCCACTGGTTTTTGTCTAATGATCGTGATCCACGATTTTCTCCAGTAGGCAAGGTAAAACAGACACTTTGGGAAATAGTCAAGAAGAAAGACTCCCTGGATCCCGCATTTCTAAAGGAATGTTCCCGGATCGCTCATACCGAATGCAACATGTGCCGAAGATGCAGCATGTATTGCCCATTCGGAATTGATATAGCCTACCTGCTCATGGTTGTTCGACGTATCTGTAGTGAACTGGAGATGGTCCCGCAGTTTCTTCAGGACACCGTCAATAGCCATTCGGTCACAATGAATCAGATGTGGGTCAAGCAGGACGAATGGATCGACACGCTTCAGTGGCAGGAGGAAGAAGCAAAGGGCGAAATAAAGACTGCTCGCATTCCACTGGATAAAGAAGGGGCCGATGTTTTCTATTCGGTCATAGCGCCTGAACCCAAAATCCTTGCTCAACTAATCGGCAACATAGCTCAGATTATGGC
>JACWAG010000338.1 GCA_014874425.1 Syntrophaceae bacterium
ATCGTAAGGGCGGATCTCGCAAGAAAAACCTCCAAACGGAAGCCGTTATGGGGGCCAACGCGTGCCAGTCATTCGACAAATCTGAATCAGGACCGCAGAGTCACTCGTCCCAATTTTCGGATCGCACTCCGTTGAATCCTGTGGGTAATCCCTTTTTTCAATCCGACTTGAGGCGTGGAGAGCCTCAGCAGCGACAAATCAAGCTGAAGAGCGCGTCCCTAACGCCGCCGGTCATTACCGACGCGAAACCGGCTAAAAACATTCCTGAAGTCATTCATCATAAAAATGGTCCTGTAATTGTAATCGATCCGGGTCATGGGGGAAAAGACCCCGGGGCGGTTTCCTCGGACCGTAAAGTAACAGAAAAGGAAATTGTTTTAGAAATCGCCAAACTACTTAAGAAACGCCTGGAGGAAACGTATCCAAACGCTAAGGTGTTTTTGACCCGAAATGATGACTCATTCCTTAGTTTAAAAGAACGGGCAAAGATTGCGAATTCCCTGGACGCAGAAGTCTTCATCTCTGTTCATTGCAACGGATCTGACTTCAAATCAGCCGCCGGTCCTGAAATATTTTACCTGAGCAAATCAAGTTCCAGGGGAGCTATGAGAGCGGCTGCTCGTGAGAATGGCGTTTCGTTAAGCAAGATGACGGACCTGGAAGCCACATTGGTCGATCTTTTAACAACTTCAAAAAATAGTGAATCAAACAAACTGGCCGAAGTTGTTCATGATTCTCTCACCGCCACGGATTCGGGGTCAGGTATAAAATTTAGGGATCGAGGCGTTAAGCAGGCGCCTTTCTATGTTCTGGTCGGAGCCACTATGCCGGCTATTCTCGTAGAATGTGGCTTTGTGAATAACCTCGCTCAGAAAAATGTTGATTCTCGAGAAACATTTATTAAATCCGTAGCTTATAAGTTGGCGTCAGGGACCGTTAATTATCTGAAAAAGCTTCCCGCAATTGCGCCCTAATCCGCTTTTTTTGAACGCGGGACTAGCTCTTACATTCCTGTTAGTTGGTTCAACAAAACAAACCACGATTTATCCTTGGATGAAAATTCAGACGGTTTTGTGGCTCATGTAATTTTCGATGTTTGATGTTTTATATTAAAGAAACGCCTATTGAACGGAAAACCGAAATTGCAGAAAGACAAACCCTACAGAATTAGACGTGTCGATGACGTACGATGGGAAATTCCCAAAGTGGGATCTATGCGGGTCCCTGGTCTAATTTATTCCAATTCAAATCTTTTTCCAGACATCGAAAAGGATAACAGTTGTGATCAGGTTTATAATGTGGCGCATCTCCCCGGTATCGTCATTAGATCCATTGCTTTACCAGACATACACTGGGGATATGGTTTCCCGATTGGCGGAGTGGCCGCGTTTGATCTTAATGAAGGTGTCGTATCACCTGGAGGTGTGGGATATGACATTAATTGTGGGGTTCGTCTCGCTACAACAGGCCTCTCAAGGGCTGATGTCATACCTCGGATAAAGGAGTTGGTTGATTCGCTTTTTTCCAACATTCCATGTGGATTGGGATCAAAAGGTAGAATTGGGCTAAATAGAAAGAGCATGAATGAAGTTACCAAATTAGGGGCTAGGTGGGCAATCAGGCAGGGAATGGGAGACGAGTCAGATCTTGAACATATCGAAGATCACGGAGTTATCGAAGGTGGAGAGTCAGTGTCAATCAGCGATCGTTCGTTTGAAAGAGGTAAAGATCAGTTAGGCACTCTTGGTTCAGGGAATCACTTTGTCGAAATAGGTTTCATCTCGGAGATATTTGACGAAAAAGTGGCAAGATTGTGGGGTATTTCCGTCGATCAGATAACCTTGATGATCCATACAGGTTCTAGGGGTTTCGGCCATCAGATTTGTGATGAATTCCTCGCCAGAATGATAAAAAGTGTTAGTAAGGAGAAAATAGATCTACCGGACAGGCAGCTCGCTTGTACCAGACTCAATACCCCATTGGCCCGAGAGTATCTGTCGGCAATGGCCGCAGCGGCAAATTTCGCGTTTGCCAATCGACAAATTTTGATGAATCTGGCTCAAGATACATGGGAACGATACATGGGGCTTTCTCCTCATGAATTGAAACTCCACCTGCTTTATGATGTGTCACACAATATCGCCAAAATGGAAACTCATAGTGTCGGCGGCCAACCGGTCAAATTATGTGTGCACCGTAAGGGCGCCACGAGAGCCTTGCCTCCGGGGCATCCTCTTTTGCCTTCATTTTTTTCCCATACAGGGCAACCTGTATTGACCCCAGGGGACATGGGCCGGTCCTCCTTTATTCTCGTTGGGGCTAAAGGATCCATGGAACAGACTTTTGGCTCAACCTGCCATGGGGCTGGTCGATTATTATCGAGAAATGAAGCGCTTAGGAAAACGAGAGGGCGTTCCGTTGAAAAGGAACTTCTGGACCGTAACGTGTATGGGCGCTCCGCGGGACGAAATACGATGCGGGAAGAATTTCCTGAGGCCTACAAAGATGTCAGCGCGGTCGTGGATGTCGTGCAGAAAGCCGGTCTAGCTCGAAAGGTTGCAAAAATATCGCCATTGGGTGTTATTAAAGGCTGATAGGACTTTCATATTTTGCGCTGTCGCTCAAATATGGGGCTTTCAGGCACAAAGCAATAAAGCGTAGTCGCAACTGCCAGCAGAGATGCGCCGACTAGCCACATGAACCTAAAGTCCTGAACGCTTTGCAATTCAGTTATTTTTCCTCCTGCGAACAGTCCTAGAATTTGAGTGATTAACGCCGCCCCCAAGATATTAAAAAGGTTCATCGCTGTCATGGCTTGCGCGCTTATGTCAGGCGGGACGAGTTCTTTAATGTGCGCGTATGAAATCTGGCCAGGCGCGGCAAACATTCCCATCCCGAAGAATGTTGAAAGGATAACCCAGGATTGGACTCTTTGAGACCAGAAGCATACTGAAAACGTTAATATTACTGACAACAAAAACGTGGCGATAACTACCTTTTTCCTTGACTTCAAGACCTTGTCACTGAGGTACCCAAAAAAAGGTAACCCAAACATGTAACCAAATCCCAGGAAAAGCAACACGTCCGCAGCAGCCCGTTCATTAAGCCGCAATCCGTAAATTAAAAACGGGGTGACCCATAAACCCTGCAGGGCCACAAAATAACCGTATCTCACAAAATTCCCGAAACTGATCGCCCAGTAGCCATACATGCCAAACAGCTTTTTTAACCCTCCGAACAAATTAGTCTTCTTGCTGCTAGTCCGGACATGATTGGGTGGGTGGTCCCTCATTATTAGAGCAAACAACGTGATTACAGCGCCGTCAAGCAATGTGAAGACCAGGAAGCAAGCGCGCCATCCAATGAGTTCATTCATAAGAACAAGGGGGGTCGCCGCAAACAGGTTACCCAAAACGCCTATTGCAACAACAGAGGCGCCGAGAGATGCGAAACGGTCGGGTGGAAACCACACTGCCAACAGGACCAGTATGATCATCAAATTTCCGCCCAGCCCCACCCCTAGCAAAAATCGTCCTAAAAGCAGGTATTCGTAAGACGGGCCAAGAGCGAAAATAATTCCACCCGTTACAGCGGCGCAACCCAGACAAATGACGCTAATACGGGTCCCCAGCCTATCTATGGCCAACCCAAGCGGCAATTGACATATGGCAAAACCATAAAAAAAGGAAGCGGACAGGTTTCCCAAGTATGATGTGTCCAGATTCAAATCTCTAACGAGAGAAGGCGAAATTACTGCGACTGAGACTCGGTAGAACATTGAGACAATAAAATTTAGGGTCCCAAAAATAAAAATGGCCCATCTCCTGCGACTGAAGGGGGCCGGGTCCTGAAAAAGGGGCATTGTTCGCTCCGTAAACACATTATTAATCGCTGTAATATGACGCCACGGACGCTGCAAATTTTAAAAAAGCCAAATCAGAGGATGACTTTGAAAATCTTACGAAAAAATTCTGATAAATTAAAATGAATGATTTTCTGAAATCTGTAATTACTTTTTTGAGCGTGTATCAAAATATCTCGACTATTCTGACTTGGATAAGCTATTGAACCTTCGCGCGAAAACCCAAAAACTTCTTGACAAAACCTCACATTTATTATACGGATTGTATATTCCGTAAATTTTGTCGTTAATGTTAAAAGTTCTTTTTAACTTTTTAGTCTGGCGATAGGAGTGTTCTTTCGCCGTTTTAGGATTAGGAGGATATGGCTATGAGACGTGGATTCATCCTTTTCGTCGGTATTCTGACCTTAGCTCTGGTTCCGGCGATGGCTTGCGCTCAGAACTCTGGGGCTTTTGGGTTGTCCGGATTGCCGAGCATGCCTTCATTTTTTGGCGGCTCCAGTAATTGTGGTGGGGGCAACCAGTGTCCTGGTTTCGCACCAGAGTTTTATGTTGGTTGGGGGATTCCTCAAAACCGTAACACCAGTGTGTCGCTCACCGCTGATAATCAGGGAGCAGCCAATATTCAAAACATC
>JACWAG010000339.1 GCA_014874425.1 Syntrophaceae bacterium
AACAGCGAAAAGCTTTTTGTGACTGCGAAATATATTCGTTGGTAGTCCCTATTACTATTTTACCGGGACTTCCCGTCGCTCGTGGAGAACAACCGTTTTTTCTATGTTGATTATGTCCAAATAATAGGTAAATGTCATGTAAAAGTGTGTTAAGAAATTGTAAATTTATCAGTAGATCTTTTTCTCGTCTCGGTGGATGGCGCTCCATCTATTATTGAATGTTTCCATAATCACCGAAAAATGGCGTATAAAGTCTTTTATATGAAAAAACAGGACCTTTCGGATTGTGTTAAATGACAAAATCTTTCTGGTCATTTTCCTGGCTAAATGTATCGCTCAAGTTCCTGGTTGTGACTTCAGCCGCCATAGCGCTGGTCTTCGCGTGCCTGTTTTTTTGGCTATGGAAGCATCAGGAAGACCAAATCATGGAACAAGTTCGCAAACAGGCCACCATACTGTACAACCAGTTGGTGTTGACCCGAGGGTGGGTCGCTGAACACGAGACACTGGTTCGTGTAAAAAGAAGCGAAATCTCACCCAATTTACTGTTTCAAGAACCTGATTCAAAGAACCCAGACGGGACTGTTCTCGTAAAAATCAATCCATCCATTCTCACCAGTGAACTATCAGAACGAGCTTCTAAAAGTGGGCTTTACTATTTTAAGCTCACCAACACCAATTGCTTGAACCCAAAGAATGCCCCCGATGAATTTGAAAAGCAGGCTATCGAATTATTTAAAAACTCTTCCGACAAAGAGATTTTTCGGATGGATTTTCAGAATTCCAAGCCGGTCATGAGATATATAGCTCCGGTTTATGTCACTGAAAACTGTCTGAGTTGCCATGCTGGTAACGGATATAAAGCAGGGGATATTGGCGGTTGCCTTTCCATTTTTATCCCCATGGATGAGGCGAGCAAGGCTATTAAAAAGAGTGGCGCTATCCTGTTCGTCGGGACCCTGGGATTTGGCGCTATACTGATAGGGTTACTGTTCGTGTCTACCCGATCACTCCTGTTCAGCAGAATCCGGGATATCAAGTCCTCAATAAACAGGATCAATTTGCAAAAACCCTCGACAGGTTTTACAAATAAAGGCGATGAATTAAAGGAAATTTCCGATTTCTGCTATTTGATCGATGAGAAATTGAAGCAACAACATGAGCATCTGGAAAGAGCAATAAGAGAGTCAACGCGAGATCTCTATCAAACAACCGAAAATCTCGAAAAAGCAAATAAGGAACTGGAACAACTCAACGCCGCTAAATCAGAATTCTTCTCAGATATTTCTCACGAATTGAGGACTCCTTTGACTAATATAAAGGGAGCTGTCGATATTTTGGAAAGGACTTCCAGCGATAATTTAAAATACATTGAGATCATAAAACGGAATTCTGACCATCTTATAAAACTGGTTGTCGATCTTCTTGATTATTCACGTCTTGAAGCAGGGCATCTTGAGCTGAAGTTTGAAAAAACATTTGCGGAAGAACTTGTCGAGGACACCATCATTGCAGTAGAGGCTGAAGCTCAAAAAAAATATGTGAAGATATCCGTCGAAGTTGAAGGGTTAATTCTTAAGATCGATCGAGATCGAATTTATCAGGTCCTCACTAATTTGTTGGCCAACGCCATACGTTTTTCTCCGGTTAATGGCGCTATATCCGTGGAAGCAAAACGTCTGGACGAAAATCAGGTTATAATTTCAGTTCAAGATGAAGGTATTGGAATAGATGAAAAATACCGAAAAGACATTTTTCGAAAATTTTATCAGGCCCCTCTTCCGACAGATTCCAAAATTAAAAAGGGCTCCTCAGGGATAGGCTTAGCCATTTGTAAGGCTTTAATAGAAGCCCACAACGGAAAAATTTGGGTTGAAAGCACAGTTGGATCAGGAAGTAAATTCAGTTTTACCGTTCCCCGGTGGTTAGAAGATGAATCAAAAACAGGTTTTGGTAGTAGATGATGATCCCGACATTTTGGTCATACTTAAGGATAACCTAGAACTGGATGGCTATTTTGTCGTTACGGCGTCAACGGGCCGTGAGGTTTTACAACTACTCGAGAATTTCCAGGATATTGAATTGGTCATTCTCGATCTCTCTCTTCCGGATATCGATGGTATGCAACTTTGCATAACGATAAGGGAGCGATCAGACGTTCCTATCATCATGTTGACGGCAAGAGACAGTGTTGCTGATAAAGTATTGGGGTTTGAAAGAGGAGCCGATGATTATCTTGTAAAACCCTTTGATTATTTGGAATTATCGGCAAGAATAAAGGCATGTCTCAGACGTGGGGCTTCGCTAAAGCCTCAACTTGATGGCGTTATCGAATTGGGAGATTTGAAAATAGATGTTGGGAAAAATATTGTATGGAAAAATAGTGATAAAATCAACCTTACAGTCAAGGAATTCGGGCTGCTGCTTTTTTTCATCAGAAACGCCGGTAAAGCGCTCACTCGTGATGTCATACGCCGAGCGCTTTGGAAAAATACCGACCTATATACCGGAAGTCGTTCAATCGATGTGCACGTGCAACATCTCAGATCAAAAATCGAAGATAATGTCTCAGAGCCAAAGCTGATTGTGACAGTGCAGGGGGTCGGATATATGTTGGACGACGAGCCAGATACATACTCAAAGCACCTTACAACTGAAGCTAAAAAGTAAGAATTATCATGTCCGGATTATTCATTAAAAGATGTCTCGAATCAGGTCTTCATATTCTAGACCATAGTTTCGAAAATTATTTGAGGGACGAATCTCGCTTCACCGGTCACGCTGAAGCGTTAATCACCGCATACTTCGAGTCAGATATCACAAAAACCATTTTGTTATGCAATGAAACTCACACACCCCTTACCGTCGTTTCTGGAAAAACCTCTCTTACTGGGGCCCCGGTGCCTCTAGGCGGGATCGTGCTTGACATTAAAAAACTAAACTCCATGAATTTAGATGATCCCTACAAAGTAGGTCCTGGAGCCATACTGAGAGATTACAAAAACCTTGTCGATTCAATTGGTCTATTTTATCCACCTGACCCAACTTCGGAGGATTCGTGCACTATTGGTGGAAACGTCGCTTGCAACGCTTCCGGAGCCCTCAGCTACCTTTATGGCCCAACGCGCGATTACATCCAGGGTCTGCGCATTGTTCTCCCAACGGGTGTTATCCTGAATCTTCAGCGCGGCGACGTTTTTAGTAATAAGGGAGTTTTTCGAATCCCAAAAGATATTCTAAAACCACATCCTGAAAAAGAATTACTTATACCGGCCCCTTCATGGAAAACACCGCCTTGGGCGATTCTCAAGAATACCGCCGGGTTTTATGCCGCGGACTACATGGATCTGGTTGATCTTTTTATAGGATCGGAAGGGATTCTGGGCGTTATCGTTGAGATCGCCACGAAACTTCTAAAAAAGAGACGACCATTTTTTTCGATGATCATCTATCTGCCTGACCGAGAAATTACTGTCGGGTTTGTCGAGACCTTGAATTTATTGACACATTTGAATTCACCATTCCGCAGAGCCACTCCTGACATCAACTTGAATAAAATTCCTCATGTTCAGTCGTTCAACGAAATCGACTATTCAAGCTTCAGATTGATCGCGCCATCCTGTATGGAGTGGTTCGGCTGTTCAACAGCGAGCCTTCTACCTGAGGAGAGCAGAAAACATTTGATGGAATCGTATGGGGCGATTTTCGTCGAACAGGAATATGACAACCCAGAGCAGATGATTGAGTGTGCGTCACAGTGGTCGGAGTTGATAGATCAATTCAATCTGATATGCGGTGATAAATCCGGAAGAATTAGAACTCAGGTCGCGCTGGATAACCGACAGTCCAGGGCATTCCGAAATCTGAGACAATCTGTCCCTGAAAAGCTCAATGAACAGATACATCCGGGATTCATCAAGATCGGCTCTGACTTTTCAGTCCCAACGGACAAGCTCGAATATTTGTTGAAAATGTATGACGAGCTTCTTCCTAAGGGATATTCGTATGTTTTTGGGCACATCGGGAATAGCCATATCCACGCCAACATCCTGCCTGGAACACAGGCTGAACTTGAAACGGCGGAACAGGTCATGCTTGAAATGAGTAAACAAATCGTCTCTTTGGGTGGGAGCATCGCGGGTGAACATGGGATCGGCAAGATAAAGAGCAAATATTTGGAAATGGCGGTTGGGAAGGGCGCGGTCCGACAGATGAAACAGATCAAGAAATGCCTTGATCCCAACAACATTCTGAATCGTCATACGTTGTTGAGCATTGAAAACTGAAAACCCTGCATGCGATGCGAACGCTCGATGTGAGACCGGCAAAAATTGAATTTTAGTCCCCACAAAAAAGTAGCCCGTTTTGTAAACGGGCCAAAGGAAGGATTAGGTTTGGTTTGTCGCTGCAGAGGAATCAATCATTTTATTAGTATGTTGTCAAGCTTTTTTAAATTAGTCATGAATAAAAATTAGACTGATATGTGCTTTATAGATATATAGACTTGATAATATTGATGTATTTATAGACAGACATTGTCTTCCAAAAATCACGTTTTTGTCTGCAAAACAGGCTGCGCGCATAGATAGAGAGTGGCGGAAGACTTTTTAAACCTTCCGCCCTGGAAATCAAAAGGTGGGATTGTTCAGATTTTAGTTAGACTATTTGGTAGTAGTGCGATCGCAAGCAGACGAACAGAACGGCGCTTCTTCGGGGTCTGAGACATCGCAGACGGGGCAAGAGCAGACCTCGGAGCTATCCGCGGGTTTCTCAAAAGTATTGCCTTTCTGTTTCGCCTGGTAATCTTCAATGGCTCTGTG
Organism: Syntrophaceae bacterium; assembly: GCA_014874425.1. Taxonomy (GTDB): domain Bacteria; phylum Desulfobacterota; class Desulfomonilia; order Desulfomonilales; family Desulfomonilaceae; genus CAJBEZ01. Next base: position 4,821 of record JACWAG010000339.1, read on the forward strand.
CAACGCGTCCGCTCCAAGATTTGAGCAATGGTGTTTCTTCTTCGGGAGACCTTCGAGCGCGTCAATGACTGATGCGTTTGTTATCTGCATGGCTTCATCCAGTGTCTTGCCTTTGGCCAGTTCACTCACCATGCTAGACACTGCTATTGCGGCCCCACAACCAAAAGTCTTGAATTTCACATCTTCCAAGACGTTGTCCTTTACCTTGATATAGAATTCCATAATGTCGCCGCACGCCGGGTTTCCTACACTGCCCACGCCATCAGCGTTCGGAATTTCTCCAACATTTCTGGGGTTTGTAAAATGGTCCATCACTACTTCGTTGTACATTTTGACACTCCTGAATTGCGCTGCAAGGCCGTTTGTCAGCTTGCAGCCTTGATCCTTCCTGTTTTTTTATACAGAGGCGACATGTCTCTGAGTCTTTGGACGATAGGCGGCAAAATTCTCAATACATCATTGACATCTTCATTCGTGTTGTCAGTGCCCAGGGTAAACAAAAGCGAACCTTGCGCGGTACCGGCGTCGATTCCCATTGCCAACATAACGTGAGACACCTTAAGTGACCTCGAGATACAAGCTGATCCACTGGCTATTTTAACTCCTTCCATGTCTAGAAACAGGAGCATTGATTCGCCTTCAACATATCTTACGGTGAGGCTCGCGTTCCCAGGCAATCTTATTGTTGGATGCCCTACGAATCCGACTTCTTCTATTATTGCCGGGACTTCTTTCATCAATCGGTCACGAAGCGGCCTTACGTGATCCATGCGGTTTTGAATCTGCGTGATAGCGATTTCAGCGGCTTTGCCCATTCCTATGATTCCGAGAACATTCTCTGTCCCCGCCCTATAGCCTCCTTCCTGAATACCACCATCAAGCAAAGGAG
>JACWAG010000340.1 GCA_014874425.1 Syntrophaceae bacterium
CCTCCATATCGATCAGGTCTAATCGGTCATGTCTTGTCGGAAATGTCTTTTCGAGCCATTTGTGGATGACAGCGGCTGCATTCTTAATTTCAGGAGTCCATTCAGACTGAACGTCCATGAGATCGAGAGCTGATTGAAGGAAGCCGGTAATGTATCGTTTTTCCCAGGAATAGCCAGTCATAATGATGCTTTCGACCTGGGACTCTAGCCGACTCAAACTCTGTATGTGCCGATTCATCCTTGCCAGAGCATTGTCGAAATCGGCTATCCCTTTCTCAAGTAGCTTTTTCTCCATATTTATGAGCGTGCCACCAATTATTGCCAATGGTGTCCTAAGCTCGTGCGAAAGGTGGTTCAATACCTTGGACTTGACACGGTTCATATTTTCCAAATCGCGGTAAGACTTCATCAATTCTTCGAAGAACGTGGTGTTTTCTACCGCCAGGGCCACAACACCAGCCAGTGAAGTCAGGAGTTGAACATCGTCTTCAGAAAATCGACCTTCTTTTTTGTTCATAACAACCAGGCAACCTATGGTCTTTTCCCTGGTGTTTAAAGGGACAATAATTTCATTTCTTATGACAAGACCAGTTAGCTCTTCGAAGGCCCTGAAAAATAGCGGATTGATACTAGGGTCGTTTATGAGAGCGGATTCGCCTAATTTGAAGACCTCACCACTTATGCTCCCCTCGATGGGAAGCCTGAGGTCCATTCCTGTAGAGCTGATCAACCCTCGAGTATCCTGAATCTCCCTCCAGTAAAGATCTTCACGGCGCTCATCATAAAGGAGAACACCGCCAGCTTCAGTTTCCATGGCGCTTCTCAAATCGCTGATGATGACTTCGAGAAGATGGTCCAGATCCATGGTAGCAGTAACAGCCATACTCGAGCGATATAACATCTCGAGGGCGTCACGGGATTGTTTAAGTTTCTTGTAAAAGGTGGCGTTCTCTACCGCTAAAGCGACGCTCGACGCCATTGAACTCAAGAGCGCCTCATCCTGCTCCGTGAAATCACCTCCGATTTTGTTCATGGCCATCAACACACCGATGGTTTTCTCTGGGGTCCGGAGTGGAACCTGCAACACCTTATGAATTTCAAAACCGCTTTTTGCTGATATTCCAGGATAGTAGCGGGGATCTTTCGACGTATCGTTAACTATAGCCGATTCATTATGCTGAAATACCCAACCGGCTATACTGCTATCCATCGGGAATCTTAGAATCTCGGTTTGAGTGGCAAGAATCTTTCTAGCGTCTTTTACCTGGCGCCAGTATAAGTCGCCACGATTTTCATCATATAAAAGAACGCCACTTCCTTCCGTGAGAAGCGCCTTGTTAACTTCATCTATAACAATTAGCAACAATTCGTCCAGGTCCATGGTAGACGCTAAGGCCTGAGATATATTGCATATTACCGCCAAGTCGAAAAGTTCATGATGCTCCTGATCCATTGCAGTATCGATAAGCTGACCAGTCAAACGTTCTAAGTCTTGAACTCGCCGTTCCAATTCTTCATACGTCGGTTTTCGCATCAATCGGTCTCCTGGCTTTCTGGGCGCCCGGATCTATTTTTGGGGATTGATCCCATGAAAGCATCCTTTTAAATCCCTGATGTGGATCTGCAAGATTCTCTGAAATTATTGACGCCCGTAAAGAACTCCCTCATCATGATGACCCACCAATAGAGTCCTTTTCGAGTTAGTCTAAGTATTTTACCGTTCTTCTGTAAAGATCCAATAAGCCGAAAACCCAAAATTTCTTTCCACATTGTTTTTTGAAAATTACCCGAGAAAACTCGTTCCGCCATTTCCAAGTCCAGCGAAGAGCCAAAAAGTCTCATCATGAAATAGTATCTAGCCCGTTCTTTGAGACTAAATTCTTTGCGCGCCATCAAGGGGAATTTTCCCGCGTTGACCTGCGCGATATAGTCTGGGACTGAAAAAGTATTGGCGAGACACTGACCCTGAACATAACCGAATGAACCGCTGCCCACGCCTACATATTCATCATAGTCAACTATATATTCGTCAATCATCGTCTTTTTTCTCGAAAAGCACCATGCTGTGCCGATTGTGTATTCGTCGTTCAATAAATTATATATCTCATTATAGAATGATTTCTCCTGGCGATAACTTATGGATCCGAATCGTCGGGCCAACTCGTTCTTCGTGATATCCGATACCATCAATGGGTAGAATGTCACTTGATCCGACCTAATTTCCTTAATGGTTGCTATATCATTATGCAACATTTCAATAGTTTGAGTGGGAAAGTTGAAAATCATATCAACATTAAGGGTATCGAGTCGACCTAAAACACGAGACAGTCTATCCTTTATTTCTTCGCCGGACCCGTATTTGTGATAACGGCTCATTTGCTTAAGCATGGAATCATCGAAACTTTGCACGCCTACAGACAACCGATTTACACCGGAGTCAACGAGAACCTGAACAATTTCGTCAGTTAAGTGGTTTGGATTTGTTTCAAGCGAAACTTCTTCAACACCAAAATTCTTCCTGAGACCAGTCAAAAGAGAACTGATTTCGCGCGGCATCACAGTTGGGGTGCCGCCTCCGACATACACAGACTTGAAATCAAACCCCATGTCCTTATACATTTGAATTTCCAGGTTCAGCGCCCTGAAGTACTGCTCTGCCAGGTCCTTCTCGAAAATATATCTGTTAAAAGAGCAGTAAGGACAAAGCTCCTCACAAAATGGCACGTGTATGTATATCAGATAACTGGTGTCGTCTTCCGGAGCAGGTGGAGTCACATCTATAAATTCATTGAAACTTAGGCTATTGGAGAAGTTTTGTTTAAGATATTTAGTGAGCGCCGTCTCTAATAACATTCTAGGAGTTCTTTCTTAGTGGAATAGGTCATTTGGCATGGACATGGGCTGTGAATCTCTTCAAAAAAGATAAACCTGGATCGTCTAGCTTCTATGATCCAGTATCTATTAGTTCGCACGGTTTTTCCATAGCGCCAGAATGATAAGGCGCCAGATGATCTTAGTGCTTCTTCAGACGTGGAGATGATAACGCCAATATAGGACTTATGATTTGCTCAAAAGCCTTTGTCGTGGGCGAGGCGGGATATTCTGTCACAAAGGGTTTTCCATCATCCGAAGAGGCCACAATCCTGGGGTCAATGGGAATGCTCCCAAGAAAACGGAAGCCTGTCTCCCTGGCCAGTTTCTCTCCGCCGCCAGTCTTGAACAACGGGTGATTAGACCCACATGTTGGACAAACGTAGCCACTCATATTCTCAATTATACCGAATATCGGCATTCCTAGACTTTTACAAAAGTTTATCGACTTCCTGACATCCCGAATGGCCACTTTTTGCGGGGTAGTGACTATGATAGCCTGGGATTTCGGAGGCGCCATCTGACAAATGGAAAGAGGTTCGTCACCGGTACCGGGGGGCGCGTCGACGATGAGGAAATCGAGGTCCCCCCAGTCAACCTCCGAAAGAAATTCATGGATCATGCGGTGTTTCATGGGTCCCCTCCAGATCACTGCCTGGTCCTTGTTGTCATGGATGACGAATTCCATCGACATGACTTTGAAATTCTTGGCGATTCTAATAGGTTCAAGCCTCATCCCAATACCACGTCCTACTTCTGCTCCTTCGAGTCTTAACATCGTAGGAACACTCGGACCGTGAATATCAATGTCAAGAAGCCCAACTTCTTTATCGGAAGCAGCTAATGCCGCTGCCAAATTTACAGCAACAGTGCTTTTGCCGACCCCTCCCTTTCCTGACAGTATTAGCAAGGTGTTGTCTATTCGTGTCAGAGTATCGGCCAGTTTTAGATCTTCACGAAGTTCTTCTATCTGTTCTTTTGTTAATGGCGGTTTTTTCTTCTCAGTCATGTTAATTTCCTATAGCGGGTTCAGGATATCCCGATCCCTTCCAGCAATTTCTTTGATTTAACCCTGTGCACGTCTAGTCCCACTTCCTTCGGACTCATCCCCAGAGACAACCCGATTAGTTGAGTCAGATAGAAGGTAGGTACTTTTACCAGGTCCTTGAATTTCCTTGAAAGCGCTATTTGTCCCATATCGAACTGTTCAAAACAGGAAGGACAAATAACTGAAAGCGCTTCTATGTCCCTTTCCCTTATGTGTCGCAATTTTTCTTTCACAATTGCATAACCCGCGTCCTGGTCGGAATTTGCGCCCAATGGAGATCCGCAGCATAGAAACTTTCTGGAATATTCCGTGGGTTCCATTCCGATAATGGACAACAGATGGTCCATTTTGACCGGCACATAAGATTCGGACTCCGACAGTTCTTCCGGATACATCACTTTTGGAGGCCGAAAATAATGACATCCATAATGGCACCCTACTTTTAATGGAAGCTCGCGAACTTTTTCTTTAATCAGCTTTTCTATCACACTGTCCTGATACAAAACATCCAGAATATGAGTAACTTCTATAGTCCCTTTAAAATGATGGTTCTGTTCTTCGAGTATCCGGTTTACTTTCCGCCTTTTCGAGTCGCTCTTTTTAAGGGTGTGGTTTGCTTCCTTCAAAGTATTCACACAACCGGAACACAGCGTCATTAGATTAAGCCCAGCCTCTTCAGCCATGCAAAGGTTCAGGGCCGCCAGAGCGAGCCATGAATCATAGTGGACCATTTTGAGGCTGGTTGGTGGGGGACAGCAAGCGAAAGGCAGATCTACTAGATCTATACCAAGCCGTTGGCATACGTTGCGGGTTGCGGCTTCAAAACCTGGGTATTTGATGGGGATGGCGCATCCCAAATAAATAGCGTATTTCATAGCTTCCTTGTCATCAACGGGGCCATTTGAAGGACCCACATTTTAAAATTCCACGACTTCGTCCAATCGTGTTTTCTTAAAGATTTCGCGAACTTCATCAATAGGAACAGGCAACAGAGGCGCCAAACCATGGTGAGCCCTCATCTCGTCAAGCTGATGAACAATCATGGACCTGCCTGTCTTGGCCAGAAGCTCAATAGCAATTTCCAACTTGTCAGGAATGTTTCCACGTCTGGCCGCCGAGTTCCGTAAAGCTACCAAAAGGTCAGAAATAGGGATCTTTTGGGGACAACGGTCCTCGCAAACATTACATGTGCAGCATACCCACAGTCTTTCGTCTTCGACAATTTCATCGTGGCCAAGATTCAGGCATTTTAATATAGTCTCACGAGGACCAAGCGCGGGAGCAACCTCGATCGCTGGGCACGATCCCGTACAACGAGCGCACTGATAGCACTCGTACAATGCCTCTCTCGGGAAAAAATTCCATATTTTAACTGTCATACAGGCTCTCCCCTCTTGGATGGGCGCTTTGCCAATTTTTGTTTAGTCTCTTCGATTTGAAGGGGAGTCAGTTTATTAATCCCTTGTTCCATCTCTTTAATAACTTTTGCAAATTGAGTTCCTTCCGCTGCAGAAACCCAAGCCAGTCGAAGCCGATCCTTGTTCAAACCAAGTTTTTCCATTCGCTTCCAAAACTTTTCCACACGTTTGGCTGTGTTTTGGTTGGCGTTGTTGTAATGGCAGTCAGATGGATGACAACCCGAAACCAGTACCGCGCCGGCGCCTTTTAAAAACGCCAGTTCAATCCAATCCGGAGCGACCCTTGCGGAACACATTGTCCTGATTATGCGAACATTATCCGGATATTGAATCCTGGAGACGCCGGCGAAATCCGCGCCGGCGTATGAGCACCAATTGCAAGCGAAAGCAATTATCTTGCGCTCCGGAGAATGTTCCAGAGCTTGATTTATCTGACTGACTATCTGCGCCTCAGTGAAGTGGGCCTGATCAAGCGCTCCAAATTTACACTCCGGAACACATGCGCCACAACCCTGGCACATTGCTTCTATAACCCTATAGTATCCTTGTTCTTTGCTGCCTTCAATCGCATGATACGGGCATATCTTAGCGCATAGTCCGCAAGCGGAGCATTTATCGGGATTTATTTTAGCTGTTACGGCCGGGATCCTGACCTCGCCTTTGCTCATGAGGATGTTGGCGCGGGAAGCGGCCGCAGAGGCCTGCGTCACGGAATCCTTTATGTCCTTCGGCCCTTCAGCCGCTCCCGCGAGAAAAACTCCTCCAGTAGTGGTATCTACAGGCCGAAGCTTAGGATGTGCCTCCATATAGAAACCATCAGTATCGGTTGACAAATTTAAAAGTCGCTGAATTACGGACGCGTCGCTCCTGGGCCTTATTCCTACTGAAAGAATCACCATGTCCATTCTGTATCGGTATGAAGATCCGAGGAGGGTATTCTCTCCCAACAGGGTGAGATCCCCCGTATTGATATCTTCTATAATCTCACCAGGGATACCTCTAATAAAGGTAACCCCTTCCCTTCTCGCTCTCTGGAACAGATCTTCGAACCCTTTCCCGAAGGCCCTTATATCTATATAAAAGACAAATATTTCAGTCTCGGGCCAATGTTCCTTGATTAGCAACGCGTCCTTGATCGTATTCATGCAACATACGTTACTGCAATAAGGATTACTTCGCTTGCTCCTGGAACCGATACACTGCAGAAAAGCGACTCTCTCAGGCCGTCTTCTGTCTGATGGACGTATCAATTCACCGGAGGAGGGACCGCCCGCGTTTATCAGCCGTTCAAATTCCAACGTCGTAATTACATTTGGGAACCGACCATAACCCAATTCTGTTAACGCAGTGGGATCGTAAACATCAACCCCCGTAGCCACGACTATGGTCCCGACTTCCAAATCCAATATCTGGTCTTGCTCGGCAAAATCAATGCACTTTCTTGTGCAGGCCTGGAAACACCGGTCGCAGGCTACAATTCCCTGGTTGTTCAGACACAGGTTCATATCAACAGCGTACCTTGACGGGACCGCCTGAGCAAAAGGTATATATATAGCATGTCTAATTGACAGGCCGGCGTTGAATTCATCGGGGGCCAACTGGGGACACGCATGAATACAATCTCCACATGCAGTACACCCGTCAGTCACATATCTTGCTTTTCTCAAGACTTTGACTTTGAAATTGCCGATGTGTCCTTCGACTTCTTTAACCTCCGAAAGTGTCAACAGTCGAACATTGGAATGGCGTCCTATTTCACTCATCTTGGGCGCCAGGATGCAGATAGAACAATCCATCGTGGGGAAAGTCTTGTCGATTTGGGCCATTCTGCCACCTATACTGCCAGTTCTTTCGACAAGATAAACCTTGTAACCCGCGTCTGCCATGTCCAACGCGGCCTGAATGCCGGCTACCCCTCCCCCTATAACCATTGCGGAGCGTTTTACCGGGACTGTCAGTTCAAATTGCGGCTCCAGAAGAGCTGCTCTAGCAACCGCCATAGCAACCAGATCCTTGGCC